>JBHLPI010000126.1:0-5160 GCA_048939595.1 Promethearchaeota archaeon
GTTGAGTTCGGCGACGCGGAGGAGGTCGTGGAGATGTTTGTTGAGTTTTTGTTGGCGTTCGGCGAGCATGCCGCGTCCGAGGTATTCGGCGCGGAAGTGGCCGATAAGAGAGTCGACGACGAGGAGGCGAACTTTTTCAAATTGTGGGTTGTCTTGGATTTGTTGGACGAGAAGCATTTGGTGGTCGCTGTTGTAAGCACGGCCGACGATGATGTTTTTGAGGGCTTGGTTGGGCGGGATGTTCTTGGCTTGGGCCATGTTGATGATGCGTTCGGGGCGGAATGTGCCTTCGGTGTCGATGTAGGCTGCCGTTGCGTCACAGCCCCCTTGGTCTGGGGGGAGTTGGACGTTGACGGCAAGTTGGTGGCAAATTTGGGTTTTCCCAGAGCGGAAAGCCCCGGCGAATTCGGTCATGCTGCCGGTTTCGATGCCCCCGCCAAGGAGGGCGTCGAGTTCGCGGCTGTTGGAGGTGATCCGTTCGACGGTTTGGCGTTTCTTCCAAAGCTTATCAGCAGTTTCAAGACCTATACTGGCGAGGCGTTGGGCAGATTCGATGATCTTCTGGGCTGTACTTGCGCCAATACCAGCAAGGCTGGTGAGTTCTTTAACGGAGGCAGCGGCTATTCCTTCGATGGTGCGGAAACCGCATTCTTCAAGTTTTTGGGCGACGGTAGGTCCGACGCCATCGATTTTTTCGAGTTCTGAGGGCATGGTGCTTCCTTCCGAAAGGTCATGCAAGCGTGCGGGAAAGACACGTTAGGTGGGGAGACCTCGCTGAAAGTATTCGGTGATGTAGCAGAAGGGGAGGTTCCACGTGAAGCTGTGTACGGTGTCCCCTATTATAGCTAATGGTTTTTCAGCAGGAATGCCCAACCCAGTGTTTCTCTTGACCTGTTCTGAGGTGGAACCTTATAATCGTTAGACACCCCTCAGTGAAAGTGAAAACGGAATGGTTTCCCTCTCATGTGCTGTTAATGGCTGAGAGTTCAAGGTCGTGAAGAGCCTGTTTGGTTGGCCGTCCATTGGCATCACATCCTCGACGATGGTACAGCTCCGTCAGAGAATCGTCGAAATCCTGTTGACTCGTGAAGGCGGTATAGCCTTCAGTGGGACCATTGGGTATAGGTTCGTTCATAAACCGATGAGGTAATACATCATGGTTACGCGGGGCTTCATTGTATTCGCGGATGTTGAACATCCGGGCGAGCATCCAAATACGATTCGCTGTCTGTTCGAGGGCTTCCAATGTTATTTCCTCACCGGTGGCAACCGAATAGAGTGTCACACAGTCTTTCATTTTCAGCCGTGGTGAAATTGAATGGGTGAAATGGCAGATAACAAGGGAGTCTTTCAAAATCTTTAGGTTTTGCTGTTCAATCAGGGAATCCAAAACTGTTGTAGCACTCGTTTTAGGGGGTTTTGTTGTTGATGGCCAACCACGGAGATGGCTTGCACCTGCTGCCGCTGTCACATAACTCAATCCCAATCCTAATTTTCCTCTGGGATCCCATGCAGGAAATTCTAGCCCCTTGGAATGGATGGCTAGTTGTGTGGCTTCTGGACCAAGCTCACTAGCCAACTCACGGACACCGTTGGCAAGTTGATCACCAATCCCTTCGCGGTTTGCGATTTGTGGAATCAGTTTGATGACCCCCTCAGCATCGCCAAATTCGATTCCATTTTGTTGTAGTGCTTTAGGAAGAAGCCCACGTTGGGTAAGCTCCATAAGAAAGCCAATGACATTTCCTGTGCTAATCGTATCTAATCCAAAACGGTTGCACAAGTAATTTGCACGAGTAATCATTGCTGGATCATCGATTCCTAAGTTACCACCCAGAAGCCCCAAAGTCTCATATTCTGGGAGGGCAACAATTCCAGGCACATCTTTGGTGACCCAAGGATAGTCTGGCTCTTTTACAGTCCAAGCACAGCTAATGACACATCCCTCGCAAGGAGTTCTTCGCTTATTTTTATGATAAATCGTGTCTAAGCTTTCATCACTAATCTTAGTGTACCCCTCGAAGTGGGTGGTCTGAAAGTTTCGAGTGGGAAACATACCAATATTATTTGCATAGTCCACAAGCCAAGGCGTACCCGTATAGTGCAGGGAATGTCCTTTCTCCTTAGCACGTCGGGCACGTTGAGCAAGCTGTTTTACTGTTTCACGTTCGTTATCCGCATTCGGGGTCGGAATCTTTCGTTTTGGTCCATGTATCCCTATGGCTTTCAAGTTCTTTGCGCCAAAGACCGAACCCAACCCACCACGACCAAAGTTTCGAAAATAATTATGAGTCAAACAAGCCAAACGAACCAAGCGTTCACCAGCCGGTCCAGTTGAAAGCACCTGCATTTTTGGCTCCGGTTTTCTAAGGGTCGATTCGACTTCATGGGTTGTCTTTCCCCACAAATGCGAGGCATCTTCTATCGACAACTGATTTTCACTGATATGCACCCAAACCGGCTTCTCAGCTTGTCCTTGAATGATAAGGAGATCATACCCCGCCCGTTTCAACTCCGGACCAAGATAGCCTCCAATACTACTATCGATATATAACTGGGTCAGAGGGCTTTTGGAAACCGCTGCACAGCGTCCCGTGATGGGTATTAGGGTTCCCTGCAAAGGGCCCGCAGCAAGGTAGAACCGGTTTTCAGGGCTCAAGGCATCTATTTGGGCAGGTACTTCATGGTAAAGAAAATATGTTCCAAGACCTTTCCCACCAATGAATTGTGATAGTACGCCTTCAGGAATAGCTTCTTCTTTGATTTGCTGAGAGGATAAATCCACTCGTAGAAGTTTACCAGTCCACCCGTACATCATTCTTCACTTCGATTATGGCGAAATAGATATGCTGACCATAAAATCTTACTGATTCTTCCATCGACTACCGAATGCTGTCGAACTCATTTCTACAAAACCTACCATCTGGAGGAATAATTCTCAGCCGAAAGTAGAAGATTTTACAATTCTCCATAAGTCTGTTTACATTCTAGAACCTTTTCATATTCATTGAGACGGAGTTCTTTCCCTTTGAGGTTAAAATCTGTCTCCGATATTCCGTAATGGGAAGGGATTTAAGTAATAACCATCCTTTCTTGACGGTATCGTAGCACAAGCTACGATTCGGAAAAACGCCAAGAGGTTTAAACCAAATTGGAGCGAAAAAACATTTACAAAATTTTTGCTCTTCTAATCCTCGTTTCTCTTATACCAATGTTTCTAGCGTATACTGGCAATGAACCTATTCCATATGTTGCTGCTCAGCGTACCGAATGGGGTCCAACCGGTCCCTATATCGATAAGATCATCTTCCGCATTATTGCAGGAGAAGATATTCAGACAGCGGCTTTGGTATCTGGCCAAGTGGATCACCTTACCGATGACGTTTCACTCGACTACATTGAGGAACTAGAAGGCAATCCTGACATCTACCTGTCACAAACCGATCGTTTTGGATTCGGTCACCTAACTATCAACTGTGCAAACTACCCCTACAACATCGTTAACCTACGCCGCGCCTATGCATACTGTTTCGATAAGTTCCAAATGGCACAAATCATGAAGGAAGGCGTCGGTTATCCCATCGATCCCCCTCTACCACCATCTGCAGGAATCTGGTATAACAACCAAACACAAAGCTTCAAAGAGCCCAACGTGGCTGCTGCTATTGCTGAACTAGATCGGGCAGGATTCGTTGACCTTGATGGAGATGGAATCCGAGAAGCCCCCGATGGATCCAAATTCACTTTGAATGTCTTGAATGGTGGAGACCCATGGCCTGCCGCCTTCACCTCTCAACAACCCCGATTAATCCAAGCCGGCTTAGATGTTCAACCAGAGGCCATGGATTGGACCTATCTTTCAGGCCAACTCCTTGATGCGATTCCACGACCCTTTGATGGTGTCGCCTTCGCCTGGATTTTAGGATCACCTGGTCCGCTGATTCTGGAGATGTTTACAACAGAAAATATTCCTGTACCCAACGGTAACCGATGCAACTGGAGTAACGCCACATTTGACGATGTAATCGAAGTCATGATGAGTGCTTCCGATTATGAGACGGTACTTGAAGCTGCTTACACTGCACAGGATATTCTAGTCGAAAATTGTCCAATGATTCCTTTCTACAGTAACTATATCATCAACGGGCAACGGATTGACAAATGGGACCAGGATTCGTACATGGTTGCCACCGGTTGGGGTACAGGCCCCATGAATCGCTGGACTGGCCGCTTTGTACAACTCAAAGAAGGTTATCCTGGACGTGATCCCAACACCGGAACTGGTGGAACCTTTGTCAGCCAGATTGGCTTTGCTATTACTGGTCAAAATCCATTGACCTCCCAAGATGCCAACACCAACTATGTCATGGCCAACGTCTATTCTGAAGGTCTCGCTGCTTATGATCCCATTAACCACGTTAATGTGAAAGATGGTGGTCTAGCTTGGGATTGGACGGTCACTGAGCTTGAGGATGGAATGCAATATGACTTCACACTTATGGGAAGTGACGATGATCATCCCCCTGCTTACTGGCATGATATGGGTGGCGATTTTGGTGGTAGGGTAACTGCACACGATGTAGAATTCTCCTACAACTATATCGCAGACAACAACATCCCGTTATACTACACGAATATCCTCTTTTTCAATTCGTGTGTGGCACTCGATGATTACCACGTCCGACTAACGACTAACGGAAAGAGCTACTTCAACTTCGAATACGTTGGTGGTTGGGATATTCTTCCGAAACACATCTGGGAAGGGGTTATATCCCCCTTGACTTTCACCAATCCTCTCCCCGTTGGATATGGTCCATTTAAATGGGATCAACGGCTTGAAGGTGAATTCATCCAGCTGGTCTTCTGGGAGAACTACCACTTTGGTATACCCGGACACACCGCAGCAGAAGAACAACAAGTCAGCTATCTAGCCCTCTACATTGGGGTCGGAGTGCTTGTTATTGTCGTGGTCCTTCTGGGCAGTGTCTGGTATCTCAGGAAGAAGTAATCGCGTACACTCTCGCAACTCTATTAGGTGCCAATTCGGCACCTCCCCTCCTCTTTTTTTCTACAAAATCTGAACACAGCAAAATCACTTTAGGACAAGGTGAGCTGCCACTAGCGGTAAAATTATAACACGTTTTGGCATTGGGAGCCCCA
>JBHLPI010000127.1:0-5150 GCA_048939595.1 Promethearchaeota archaeon
CATACAAGAATGAAATCAAAAAAATCTTCAAAACAAACATGGAAAAAATCCCTGAATTAGTCGGCATCCACATCGACGAAACCGGTGTGGTCATCTACAAATCTATTGATCCCCAACACATTAAATACCAGAGATTCCGAAACGTTCTTTTCCAAATTTTCCATGAGTTAGTACAACTTACGCGAAAAACAATGCCTAAACGAACCTACCAGTCCCTTGTTTTCAAACACATCAGCCCACTCATCAGCACCGAACAAACCCGTCTCAAAACCTACTCCTTAACCGAAAAAATCGTGATGGAAATCCTATGAGCAATCCCACCGAAAGCACCACCCAACCAATTGCAGCCAAACGACCCTATACTCACATCGCTAAAGCTGTCGTCGTTGGTGACGCAGCTGTTGGAAAGACCAGCTTACTAGTTAGATACGTAAAGGGTTTATTTAATCCAACATATATTTTAACAATTGGCGTCGCATTTCATGTCAAAGACATCGTCGTTGGAGAGAATGTTCTGCGGTTACAAGCGTGGGACACAGGCGGACAAGAGCGATTTGGTCCAATTCGCCAGTTGTACTATCGTGGAGCAAAGGGCGTTCTGTTGGTATATGATCGAACGAATCCAGATTCTTTCGAACGAATTGATTATTGGGTTAATGAAGTCAAACGTGGGTGCGGGGATGTTCCAATGGTTCTTATCGCCAACAAATCAGATCTCGATGAAAAGGTGAAAACAGAAGAAGGCAGGAAAAAGGCAGAGGAATACTCGATGGTTTTCGTGGAAACAAGTGCTAAAGAAGATACGAATGTCGATTTCGCTTTCTCCGAACTAGCAAGAATAATTCTCAACCAAACTTCTTAGAGTTCATCCTTTTTCTCAAGTAGCGTTAATGTTGCTGCAAATGCGCCGAGTTGTGCAGAAATAGTGTTTGGTCCTGATCCGATTATCAATACGTCACCCATTTTGACATCGAAGTGTTCAAGGACGGTTTTAAGGTCGCCTTTTTTTATTCGATGATCTTTTGCCATGATTAGTGTGGAGGGTTCTGAATCTTGGATGAAGGTCGTTGCACCACTTGCCCCGGCTTGCATAGCCGCATCTCGCTGGAGTATACCATCTGTGACAAAAGGGGCCAATTGGCGGAGGTGGCAACCATAGTTGTACACATCAATGGTAAACTCATTCTCTGGAAGCTCAATGAGTTTAACTAGGATTTGTGTAAGTTCTTGGCAGTAATGTTTACCAAGAGGCGATAGCCGGTGCCCTTCTCGCTTGACTGGCTCAATGAGTCTTTGATTTCGTAGAAATCGAATAAGAGAACGAATACTTCCACCACCCAGCCCAAGGTTCGAACCAAGTTGATATCGACCAATAGGAGAGTTACTTTGGCAAAAATTGTAAAATGCTGCAAGAAGGTGCCATGGATGGTACTGTGTGGGAGGTCCAGGGCGGAGATCTGTGTTCAGAAGTTGAGTTAGTTTCATTTGACGTTTTATCCTTCTTGCTGGTCATTTGGGTAGCTTTGCTTTTTGGGTGTTACTTTATAATTTGTAGGTTGAAAATGTAACAGTTGGAGATACTGAATAGCTTTTGTGACTGGTTGAGTTAGCAATCCAAACAAAAGTCCATTGCTGATGATATGGATCAAAAGGTAGGGAAGTCCGGTAATAAGAGCAATGATGAATGGAACACCAAAGCTTAGACTATATGCGAAATTGGTTACTAAATCATAAAATAGAGTCAGGAGGACACCAAAGAGGGCTGGAAGAAGAAACCATCGTTGGTCTGAATAGTCGAGTCTTTGGAGAGCTTTTCCTAGGATTCCTCCAACAATCCCGAAGAAGATGGTGCAACCAATTACAGCTAGTCCAATGGGTGGGATAAAGGCACCCCATGGGTTCCAGAACTGGTAGATGACCATGGCAATAAATCCAACGAGTGCCCCAATAATAGGTCCAAAGAGAAATCCGCTGAGAAATACCATCACGGAAGAGAGTTCCACATTGGGAATCGCGCTAAGTGCATAATTTCCACCTATGGCTAAGGCCGCAAACATTGCAATTAGAGCTACACGGATTGCCATAGCGTTATCTAGAGGTGAGGACTCCACTTCATTTTCTTTCACACGAATCAATCCCTTTTGGTCCGTACTCCTGTAATAGCAAAGCTAGTGATTATTATGATGAGAATAACGATCAGAATCGCCACAAAGAGAAGGGTCGTGAGGGTGGTTGGCTTTTGAGTGAGAAGGAGAAAATCGATGCCTAAATGATAGTCATTAAGGAAGAAGAACTCTGTGTATGCGGAAAGTAAAATTCCAGTTCCCAAATCGTAGGTGAGAGTCGTATTCTGGTTTCCCCAAGGACCCTGCTGGTATTCATAGGTCTTAGTTGTAGATGTAGCCTCGATGATTAGACTCCCATTCATATAGAAGCTGGCTGCCGAATCTGTGGCTGACTGATCAACTGTATCCCAATCAAGATGAGATACTAGACCTGGAAACCAGGGCCAAATGCTGAAAACGATTTCTGCCGCGATTCGTGAATCATTTGCGGGAATCGTCAAGTTGCCGATTGTAAATAGGCCGTGCAATTCATCATTGATGACTTCTTGGATTTCAAAGATTATCGTTTGACCGGCTTTTGCTTGCCAGAAATTGCCTGAACCATAACCAAATTCAACGGCTTCATCGGTCACATTGTTGATGCGCCAATGAAGTTTTTGCGTATGGAAGGCTGTCGGATATAACCCTGGTGCATACGACAGGTTCTGTGCTGTTGCTGGTTGAATCCACAACAAAATTACCGTTAGGGAAAATATGAAACTAATTCCAAAGAGTGATTTCATTCTCAAAGACAGGTTCACCGAATCTTTAGATAGATAATTGAGGCTGCGATAACCGTAACAACACCGATAAAAATAATTAAACCAAGACCAAGCATGAGTTCCGGACTCGGACCTGTAGGGGTTGTGGGGATTGTTTCTGGGGCTAGGTATTTCCACAAGACTTGATCGCCATCTGTAAGAAAGTAGTTATCTGCTGCGACGGGTGCGAGTTCGTCATTAACCCAATATTGCCAATAGCGTCCATTATTATTAGCATTGTTTTCAATTCCGTTAATTGATGTGATGAATTTGCCATAGGGGTATTGGGTAAAGGTAACATTGCTAGTTTGGTTTAGGATATCAAAGACCGTAGCTCCAACTTGGCCAGAAAAGAATTGTTGTGTTGTATTGCCATAGTCGATTGTCAACTCGATATCTATAGCAAGACTTCCATGGATTGTGACCATGGCTTGGGGGTAATCGGAAGCATTTGGAGTGATTAAGATGCTAAGAGTCGACAGGATTAGTAATCCAAGGAAGAGGTGGTTTTTCATCTCCAGCAACCTCGTAGGATAAAATATCCTACCAATATTAAAGTACTTCTCTTCAATAAGGAAGAGTCACGCGAAAAGGGACTTATTGTTTGGCTTAAATTTAGGAATCTAAGCTTGTTTTGATATAATCAGGAAGATCGCGTATTTTTACAACTTGTTCTTTCCCACTTTTCATATTCCGGACATTAACTGATTTCTGAATGATCTCGCGAGGTCCGACAATTGCAGTAAAGGGTACCTGTCTTTTGCTAGCATCATCGAGTAACTTAGACAAGGACCAGGGGAACCCATTGAAAATGGTTCGGATTCCTGCGGCCCGAAGCTGTGTGGCAATTTCCCGACAAACGCTTAGTTGCTTCTTAGAGACAGGAGCGAGATAAATATCCGCAGGTGGAGGAGGTGGAGGAATTAGGCCCATTTCTTCGGCAAGCTCTAAAATCACAGTCTCACCAAAACCGAATCCAGTACCTGGTAAACGCTGTCCATCAAGAATGCCCACAAGGTCGTCATAACGTCCTCCTCCTGCAACTGCACGAGGTAATTCACTACTCCGGTCCCAAGCTTCAAAAACAATTCCCGTATAGTAATCAAGACCTCGGGCAATTCCGGCATCGAATTCGCAAACTTCAGTTAATCCCAAATCCTCCAATTGCTCAGCTAGCTCATTAAGGGGGTCGAGGGATTTCTTTGTAGCTTCATCTAGTTGTACTTCATTCATTCTTTCAAGGAACTCTTTGGGTGTTCCTCGAATTGCAGAGAAATCGGTGAGTTGTTTGGCTGCGTCCTGGGGGACACCTGCATCACGTAAGGTTTTGATTAGTGCGTCTCGTTGGAGGTCAGGGAGTTGAGTTTTCAATTCCTCAATCTGCTTTTTGTGAGGGAGTTTGGGTATCCGTTTCTGCTTTCCAACAAAGAAATGACGGAGTTTGAGTGCAATTTCTTCTGCCTTTTTGGGTGGAGTACCAGTCTCTGTAAGCTTGATAATGAGAGTTTCTTGCAGGAGTTTTTCTCGGCGATCTAATACTCGAATAATCTCAACATAATTGGTTAAGCCTAAGGATTCAATGAAACTTTGGATGAGTCGGCGATCATTAATTCGAATTACAAAGTCTTTAGGTGCGAAGTTTAAGCTTAAGATGATGGCTGCAAGAACATTAATTACTTCAGCATCAGCGGAGATGTCCTCAGTACCCAGTATGTCAACGTTTAATTGCCAAAATTCTTTGACACGTCCTCGTTGGAGAGTTTCGTCTCGAAATACACGAGAGATAGAAAACCATCGGATGGGGCGCGGATAATATTGCTGCTGAGCTGCCAGCATCCTAGCAAGTGATGGAGTAGTTTCTGGCCGTAATACAAGTCGACGTTTCTTCCGGTCAGTGACTTTGAAGGTTTCTTCAACAAGGGAAGGCCCCGATTTCAACTCGTACAATTCCGCGGGTTCAACTGTGGGACATTCATACTCGATATACCCGAATAGCTTGGGGACTTCCCGAAAGGCGCGCAATATTCTATCGATTTTCTGGTAAAGATCTGGATAATAATCGCGAAACCCGCCTACAGCTAGCTCTTTTCCGCGCTTCATTTATATCAGCCCACATTCGATTTTACCACTATTATCCCCGTTGGGATTGAAAAATGGTGCCGGGACAGGGATTCGAACCCCGACCTAAAGCTTTCTGCATCCCATCCGGACTAATGGGATTCCACAGGCTTCAATGCTACCATTGCGCCTGGGTAAATACCAGTTTACACCTTCGGGAGCTGGT
>JBHLPI010000004.1:0-53026 GCA_048939595.1 Promethearchaeota archaeon
GATAGCCTAAGTCAATGTAATAGCCAGATTGTGCTGAAAATCACCAATCCCCGTGATCAAAATGCCATTGCCCAATCCTCCGAGCGTCTCAGTGAAGATTTAATTTCCGACCTTCCTGGTCTCAATGTTGGAGAAGCCGTAGTTGTTGGTGATATCACCAGAACACCCGTTATGGTGAAGGTCCGACCCCGAATAACAAAGGAAGGAGGAGCAGATATTGACGTGGTAGAACGACTCAAAAAAGCCCGAAAAGCCACGGGCATTGACAAACAATTAACCAAGCAACGTAAAGAAGAAACTAAACTCAAAGGAGCCTTCTCTGAGGTCTGATCTTCGGTGCCTATTACAATTCTCCACACATCGGATACTCACCTGGACATCCCTGCCATCAAATTCCAGGCTCGACGGTATGAACGAAAGCGAGACTTTCTCGAATCATTCGACGCTGTTATTACTCATGCTCTCGAAAAGAAACCAGACCTTTTTCTTCATTCTGGAGACCTTTTTGATGGATTAAACCCACGCAATCCAGTCCGCGCTCACGTTATGGAAGCCTTCCGGAAGCTCTATGAAAAGCAAATTCCCGTTTACATAATTAGCGGTAATCATGACGTCCCTCGAGCGCGCCGACATGGCGTTGCCCCCTTACTCGAATACGCTAAAGCAGATTTCGTTCACTTCTTTCAAGACTGGGAGACAATCCAAACCAACACAATTAGTATTGATAATCTTGAAGTGGAAGTGTCTGGATTATCATTTAATCCCCAGCTTCTCCCAACTGAAGATCCCCTCCACCAGTTATCCATTCCTGGGAAAGGCGATGTGAACCTCCTCCTTGCACATTACAATGTGGAAGGGTTGCGTGGCACCTTCCCACACGAGCCAGATATTCTCCTCAAATCAGTTCCAAAGAAACTCACTTATCTGGCAGCTGGGCACAACCACGAATTCCAACAGCAAAAAGTAGGAGGCACAACAATATGTACTCCCGGCAGCACAGAGCATGTCACCTTTTCAGAAGAAACTCAGAACAAGGGTTTTGTTTGGCTTGAACTTGATACCGATGGCGTGCAGGAACTCAAACAAATTCCTATATCCACTCGACCCATGAAAACTATCAATTTTACAATTCCGAAGGATGCTAATATCAACCAGCTCCTTATTAAAGAAATAACCCGTCTCCGGAATCCCCAACTGATACTTCGCTTTCGACTGAAAGGAGTTATGACCATCAAATCCGCTGAGTTGTATCGGCGAGCCGAAGTTGTTCGTCATGGATTCGCCAAATGCTTCTCAACTGAAATCATTGATGATCTCGAATACATAAGCCCTGATCCAGATTATCTTGTGCCCGAAGCAGACCTTAAACCACCAAAAACCGAATATCGAGAGTATGTTCTCGAACGAATCAAACGGGAAACTGATCCCGAGCAGAAGAAGCTTCTCCAAAACGCTCTAGAACGTGGCATCACGCTTCTAGAAGAATCCGGAGGGTGGTAAGATGGTCATTCTTCGTCAGCTTATCACCAAAGATTTCAAACATCTCGATGTAGACATTAAATTTCCGTTAGGTATTTTGGCTGTGAGTGGAGCAAACGAATCCGGCAAATCAAGCATTTTCGAAGCAATCCTTTTCGCCCTTTTTGGACGGACCCACAAAGCGCCTATGGGACAAAAAGATCGAATCATCAACTACGATGCTGATCAATGTCTTGTTCAATTGCTTTTTGAACTTGAAGGCGCACAGTATCGAATCACACGAAAAATCCACCGAAAACGCCCTTCCCAAGCTAATCTGCATAAAATCGGTTCTTCTGGTCAAAGCACACTTCTGGCTACTGGTGTTAAGGAAGTCGATAATGAAATTTCTACACTGCTCAATGGGATTGCACTGAGCGACCTCCTCGCCAGTAACGTTGTCTTACAAAAGGACTTAGATCGGTTAGCTCAAATGCCCAAGATGGAACGTCGCCATGTCATTAATGCTATGATGGGGCGCGAATGTTTCTCTCGAGCCGATGACAAACTCGCATTAGAACTTCGACCGATGAAAAAGACATTGGAACCCGAAAGAAAAGCCTTAGAGCAACTTCAACGGCGCAAGGACGACTACCTCCAACAGACCGAGGAAAAGAAGACAAAACAGGTTGAGCTCACTCAGCTTGATGAACAACTAAAGCAAATGAGTCAAGTTCTTGCGCAATCCGAGAAAAGCTTCAGTGCTGTGAAAGCGTACAAGGAAGTTCAGGATAGTCAGGACGAGTTGCAGCGCGAAATCAAATTACGAACTGAGTCCAAGCAACAATTAAAAAAACAATTGGCAAATATCCCCAAACTCCAATCCCGACAAAAACAGCTCAAAAAACAGCAAAAGCAGCTAGACCACATAGCGGATGATACCAAGGCCATGACAACCCTTAAAGATCATTCGCGAAAGCTTCAAACGCTTCTCGAGGAACAACAAATGGTCGCTGAAATCATTAGTGGTTTAGAAAGCCAACTGGACCAAGCGACTTCAATCGATGATGTCGTATTTGAATATGACGGGGTGAAAACACATCGGCAGGAGGCCGAAGCGACTCAAAAACAGATTTTCTCACCAGTGCTCTACATCCCATCAATTGGTCTTATTGCTGCAGGCATCGGAATAAGCTTCTTTAATCTCCTTGTTGGAACGGTGTTAACCCTCATCTCCATTCCCTTCTTACTCTATTTAGGGCGTGCCTATCTTAAGTACAGGAAATCAGGACCCAAATTAGAACAACTGCGATTAAAGGAGAAGCAGCTAAGCGAGCGAATCGCTGAGTTCCGCGCAAAGGAAACATTTCAGAACCAATTACAGGAGCAACGGGCTCATAAAGAAGATTTGACTAAACAGGTCTCTGAAGCTAGTCATCAGGTTCATTCACAACTAGGCAATCTCTCCTCCTCGGTTCTTGAGGGAATTGAAGTCCCTCGTAAGCCGAATGCAACAGATCTTCAGGAAGCTGTTAGGGCTGTTGAGCAGAGCTTCTTAAAACTTGAAGCAGGCGCAACTTCCCTTACAGACCAATTAACTTCGATAGAGGAACAACTAGCAGGATTATCTGAAGCTGAAGCCGATTTAGCCCAGACTGAATCAATTATCTCAAATCTAAATGAGGCGCTATCCACTCTTGACTTCCCTTCATTGCCAGAAGAGCTGGAAGTTTACTCAGATTCGCTATATGAAGAACTCGACCAAAAGGTCCGACAATTGCGGGAAGAAAAAATACGTTTACAGACCACTCGCAAAAATACGGTTGACCGAATCGACGAATTAACAATTCTGCTAAAGGCTAATGAAGGTGTCGCTGATGAATTCTCAGAAAAGGAAGCTCAGGTAGCACAATTGGATGAAAATATCAAAACAGGCCAGCTCATTATTGACCTTATCCGAGATGTTGCTGAAAGGGGCCGAGAACAAGTTCGACCTCGCGTTGTCAATGTCATGGAACGCCTTTTAGCCGCGATCACTGATGGCAAGTATCGATTTCCAAAGTTAAGTGAAGACTATAGCCTCAAAGTATATTCTTCAACAGCCGGAGAGTATGTAGAAGCTAATCTTTACAGTGGCGGAACAGAGGATCAATTTCTACTCGCCCTGCGTTTAGGCTTTGCTATTGCTCTTCTCCCGCAAGGTCGTGGGACAGCTCCCCAGTTTCTTCTTTTGGATGAACCTTTCGGTGGCTCAGATATCCAACGTCGTGATAATATCATTCGTCTTCTTCAAGATGAATTATCTCGAACCTTTCAGCAAATCATCGTCGTGAGCCATCAAACCGCTGTTCTATCTGCATCTGAGTACCAATACCGTATGGCAAATGGCCGGATTCTTCATTCTGGTTAACTCAGTGAACGGGTTAGGAATGGGTGCTCTTGTTTCAGTTGATAGCCTCTTTCGGTAAAGAAATCATATTGGGCTTGGTGCGAGAACGCAGATATCTGGGTTACTCCATTTTTCCAGCTTAGATACTCTGTAATTGTGAGTACCGAAGTTAGGAATTTAATATCTTGGGCATTTTTTTCATCTAGCCATACACGTAAAAAAGGATAATCAACGGTGAGGGCTTCCTTCTCGTCTTGCCGTAATAACCATAATTGGGGGCGTGGCACATCGATTCCAAGCATACTGTATAAGTAATCTGTACGCCGCAGGTAACTCCAGATGTATTCTGAGGTGTAGTTTATTCCGACACGAGGAACAAAACCCATTGGTGTATGTTCACGTTGCTTCCATTGCAACGCAATCTGTTGAATACCAAATGAGGGGGGCCTTCGAAACGGTTTGAGGGTTTTCGAAAATTGTGCTTCTTGATCAATGATCTGAAAATCATTCGCCTCAAAAAACTGGGTTGCCTCCGAGTTTTCAGCTGTGGTGAAGAGCTGATTACACCCCTTGCTTTGGGTAATTTTGGCTGCATGATTAATCAGTTGGGAACCAATACCTTGATGTCGAAATCCAGGATGTACCACCATCCAGGTTATGAAGGCTTGGTGCGGCTTTCTTGTTTGGGTTTCAAAAAGAAGTTCGAGTTCACCTACAAGCATGTCTGGCGTTCGGGCAATGAGAATTATTCCACCAGCTTCTTCCATGACGTCTAAATGGAGTGCTAAGGTCTGTCGATCGAGCCATGGCCCTCCTTGTTGCCAGCGTTCCATACGTGATAGGTGCTGCCATTCCTTTGGGTTGGTAGTTTCACTGGTTTCTGAATCCTTTCGGTTCAGTGCAACCAAATCTGGGACATCAGCTTTTGGATTGATTTGCTCGATGGAAATATTGGTCACAATTTCTGTTATCACAACAGGTGGAAATAAAATCTTCTCTATCACAGATACGAACCTGAAAAATCGAACCCAAAAGTAGATAATAACTCGGTTGTATGCTATTCACGAGTTCAACCGCAGGAGATTCAAACCATGAAATCATCGGAACAAATCGTGAATCGGTGGAAGAAAGCTTTCCCCTTAGCTGGTTTCAAACCTGCACTAGAGAAACCCTCTGATGAGGATCATCGGCTCGCCAAACAATTCTGTCCCACGCTTTATGCTGATCCTGCTCTCATTCGAGAAGAGCAAACGGATTTGGCAAAGAACTTGGGACTTGTGGAGGATGGTGGTAGGCTTGCCTCTCTAAGGAAACGGATTCGTGGTGATGATTTCGCAGGCATTGTAGACACTCTTTTCCTCTTTTGTCTTGGCGAATTCCCAGAAAATCTCAATGGTGCCAAACTTGCGGTATTAGGCGTGGATTTACCGGAAAGTGATATCCCCTGGGATAAAGAGATGCATGGGGTACTCGACAAAATTCGAGAAAGACTTCGCTCAGAATATTCTTTGCAATTCCTTGAGTATGTGCGTAATCTTTATTCAACTATCTTTCCTTCTGAAAATACCCCCACGTGTGTAATCAAATATCGAGTAAGCCGGGATCCTGCAGACAAAAACGTGTTCTGTATTCAGTATTTTGCCTACTGGCCTATCCAATTGCTTCCTCGCCACCTTTATGATTACGAGCCAGTTTTTGTGATTGTACGGAAAAATGGCAAAACCTTCGAACCACTCATTGTGACATTTAACGCCGATTACGGGGCACGACCTCTCCTCAAAGGCAAACGCCCTGGGCACATCATTCGCTCCTTCATTAACTGGGATAGTGATGATTTACAAATAACACCAGACGAGTTCAATCCAATGGCTGACTATATGACCAAAGCTTTTGGTGGAAGTTATCACTATCAAGAGGTTCCAAGTGATCGACGCGTCAGTCATATCGACAATCTTCAAAGCGCTAATAGTCCCATTACCTTACATGTTCCCAAGAAATGGCATTCCTATGATCTTTCCACAGCAGAAATACGTCATGATAACTGGGCGTTGCCTATTACCTTACATCCCCTAAAAACCCAAGATTTACTCCATATCGAATGGAATGTACAAAACCCATTTCAAGCTCCTTTCCTTTTCCCAAATGTAGGCAAGAAAAATGCCTTGATGCATTTTCCTCTTGATGCTGCAACTCTTTGGCAAAACGAAACTTACCGACGATGGAGTGATTTTGCGATGGTTGAATTCCACATCAAGCATGGACGCCCTTCTCAGACCGTTTCGAACATGTATGCATACCAGGTTGGTCTCTTCATCGATTTATTCGCAGAAATCTCTGGTGAAGGCTTAGGACTAAGTATGTGGCCGCTAATTGAAGCCAGGGAGCGCGAAATCGAGGAGACTCTCTCATTTCTTCAACGAATCCGTAAACCTAAATAAGAAACTGATAATTGAAGCTATCAAAGGAGAACCACTGATTCAGAAACTCGGAAGCGTTGGTTATGAAAGTTCGTGCTACCGGTACACCCGGTCCAGAATTAACTGCTGGAGGAACGGGTCAGCGTTTTTGGTGGGCTCTTCTCATAACCTTATTTGTAGTTTTTTTCTTATGGGGCTTCACTCAACTCCCACCATTTAATCTCATTCTTTGGGGTTTAGGACTTATCTTTTTAGTAATCTTCCTTTTGCTTATTTACCGCAGAACCCGGGCTCCAACAAAACTTGAATTCGCAGAAGTACGTCGCTTGATTGCTTGTGATAAATGTGGAGTTGAAACTGAAGGTCCCTTAGAAGCAGGAGATCACATCTTTCGTGAAGTAGGTCCTTGTCCCAGATGTGAGGGACATCTCTATATCAAAGCTATTTACAGTATTGATACGAAGGAACCCCTAAAACGACAAAAACCCAAACCAGGTGAATCCGAAGCGAGTGAAACGGATTCAAAAGGATGACTCTATTTTTCGCCCATAATCGTTAAAATATTCTTTGCGAAGATTTTCTCTAAATCATCATCCTGTAGCTTTAGCTTTTGGAAGATACGGAGCTGTTTTTCGAGGATGTCATACCGAAACCCTCGCGGAAACATCGAGCTATCGGTACCAAAGACAATTCGTTCTGGTCCACCTGCTTTAAGTGCTCGCTGCATAACTTCTTTCAAATCTGAAGGGTACGGTATGTACCGCATCCAGACATTGGATCCAGATGTATCGACATAGATGTTGTCCTGTTGGTAAAAGAGGAGTAGTGTTTCTCGAAACATACCTGCACCTAGATGTGCAATGCCAAATCGTACATTTGGAAAATCGCGAGCCGCAGGCTGCAAATCTAATGGATTAGCATACCGGAGATTCACACCTGCTCCAATCGAAATACCAAAATGATGGAGGACCGGAACATTCAGGTCATCTGCAATCTGATAAATTTTGTAAGCTGCTTCGTCGTAGGCATGGAAATTGTGGAGAACAGGATAAAGTTTGTAACCGTGAAAGCCAAGGTCACCAATGACAGATCGGGCCTGTTCTTCTGCATCAGGTAAGAGCGGGTTAATGTTGGCGTATCCATAGAACCGATTCGGAAACCGCTTTAGTGCTTCAGAAAATTCGTTCCAAGATTCAGGACCAACCATCATTCCAATTCGGGAGATTCCATATTTGTCTAGTTCCTTCACCCATCGTTGTGCAAAATCTTCGTTCTGACCAGGGATCTCAACTTTAGTCATATCCGTTCGCGTTCGGATACGATGTTGGATGGCATCGGAGCTGACCTGCCAAGATTGAAAGGTTGCATACGAGAGAAAATGGGAATGACTATCGATTACTTCTAAGCCAAGTTGTTCATGAAGGTGTTTCTCTTTTTTTGGCAAAGACTGACCTCGCTTAAGCGTTCAGTTAATTGGGGGTTTTTTAATCTGATGCAGTTCCATAACTCGATTTAATTTAGTGCCATTGACATGAATGTGTGCGATGGACGCAGGTTTAAAAGGACGGGATAACTTCGAATCCTTAGAACCTGGTATTTTTGGAGAATTGGCTGAAGTGTCTGGATCCCCGCATATCCATGAATCTACGAAAGGTCATGAACAAGCCATCACGATTCAAACCCCTCAACTCACTTTAGAAGGCATCCTAGTTCTCGCTGAACAGCCCAATCAACCTGGACTCGTCCTTTGTCATTCGCATCCGTTGTTTGGCGGTTCAATGGACGATAGTCGTCTGAAAGCTATTCAAGAAGCAGCGGCGGCAAAAGGATTCAATACGCTTCGGTTTAATTATCGTGGGGTCGGGAAAAGTGAGGGGCAGTTTGGACAAGGAATCGGCGAAATCCAAGATACTATCGCCGCCGTAAAGTTTCTCCAAAACCATGACCATACTGATAATGCTCGTATTGCTTTGCTAGGATACAGTTTTGGTGGAAGTATAAGTCTAGCTGCGGCAATGGACATCTCACCTGCCGCACTCGTAACAATTAGCGCACCACTCAGATTACCTAATTTGGATTCTGAACTCATAAAGGATGCAATTCGGTATGTTCCCTGCCCCACCTATGTGATTCATGGACAGGATGATGATTCTGTTAATCCCGTTGAAGCTGAAACGATTTATGCCTTATTGCAAATCGAAGAAAAATACCTTCGTTTAATTAAAGGTGCTAATCATTTCTGGACCCGGCGCCTCAGCACCATTATTCCCATGATTATGGCATTTCTATCAGATAAACTGGCAAAATCGTAAGGTCGACTTTGAAATTTCCTTCAACTGGGGATTCGTTCTTAACAATAATGCTTAAGTGTGCCTTTGAGGTGCTTAGTGCGCGAGGTTGCCCGAATGGTGAAAGTGTACGGAAAACCTGCCGCTGAAGTAACTACTGCAATTCGTAAAGGCGAGGTCACAATTGATCTTGTTGGAATTGGGAACATGGGGCTCCCAGTCGCGGTTGCCTTTGCAAAAGAAGGGGCTAATGTTGTTGGTGTCCGAACAAATCAAGCCGCGGTGGATCAAATTAACCGAGGAGATTCTCCCCTTATTGGCGAACCAAAGATACCAGAACTTCTGAAAGAGATGGTTAAAAAGGGTAAGCTCCGGGCTACTACTGATGGCACAGCCGCTGCAAAGGAATCTGATGTCATCATATTGCTAGTCCCGCTTTTAGTAGATGAAACAGGCCAGGAAGATTATAGCATAATCCAAGAGGCCGCCATTATAGCTGGGAAGGGCTTGAAAAAAGGTGACTTGGTGATTACATCCACGACAATGCCCCCTGGTGCCACAGAGACCATTATACTCCCAGTGTTGGAAGCTGCAAGTGGTTTAAAGGCAGGAAAAGACTTTGGTCTCGCCCATAGTCCTGAACGGCTAATGGTGGGTCGCGTTGTCCGAAATCTTTACAAATTTCCCAAAGTTGTTGGGGGCATCGATGCGGCAAGCACTGAAGCAGCCGTAGGAGTATATGGAATTTTTGGTGATGTAATACAAACCTCGTCATTGATAGCAGCTGAGCTGGTAAAAGTCGCTGAGGGAACTTTCCGTGATATCAACATCGGATATGCAAACTTTTTAGCACAACTTTGTGAACCACTAGGGGTCGATGCCTGGGAAGTCATCGCCGCGGCAAATGAGGGGACACGGGAACATTGCATGATTCATCGTCCGAGCGCTGGTGTTGGTGGTCACTGTATACCTGTCTATCCTTGGTTTCTCATTAATAAGGCAAAGGAACTAGGAATTAACCCTGCGCTACTCCGCCAAGCCCGATACCTCAATGATAGCATGCCCTTTCATACTATCGAATTGGTTGTTCGTTGTTTAAATGCCCAACAGAAATCCATCAAAGGCTCGAAAGTAAGTCTTCTGGGCATTTCCTTCAGGGCTGATGTAAAGGAAACACGATTTGCAGCCAGCTTAAAGATTCTTGAACAGCTGCGTAGCTACCAACCGGAAGCCATCCTTGCATATGATCCATTCTTCTCAAAGAAGGAATTAACGAGCCTGGGATTCACTCCCACCACATTTGAAGAAGCATTGAAAGCTGACTGTGTTGTACTTCTAGCCCCTCATACGGAATTTCGACAGGCGAATGATAAATTGACTGCCATCAAAGAGCGGTTAATTGATACAACCAACTTGTTACCACATACTCCTTGGAAAGTGGGGCGGATTCCTCCCATTTCAACATTTTATCGGTGATTAACCTTGGACTCTGTTGATAAGGGTCTCCTCAATGATCTTCATGACAATTGTCGGATAACCTATCGCGAGCTCGCCCTAAAATATAACATCTCTTCAAGTGCGATTAAAAAACGAGTGAAAAAACTTGAAGAGACTGGAATTATTACCAGATATGGCCTTCGCCTATCGTTAGCTATGGCTGGAGTTAGGTTGCTTTATGGGATGTTAGCCACTGATGGGTCCCAAGATGAAGCAGAGTTTGTAAACACATTAGGCGGAAATAGCAAAATCATTGCTGCTGCCTCCTACACAGGAGGGCATTATGTCCTCATCGCCGAGTTTCGTGACTCACAGGATCTTTGGGATATTGGCGCTTTTCTGCGAAGCTTCGACTGCGTTCATAACATTGAAACCCATCAATTGTTAAGCTCACCCGGAAAAACAATGGAGTTCTCCAAGCTTCACCTTCGTATCCTAAATACCCTGCAAAAAGATCCACGAATGTCAATCGTAGAAATTGCAGAACAGTCTGGGCTAACTGCACGACGCGTTCGCAAACTAGTCAATGAAATAATCAAAGGACGAGCTGTACTTTTTAGTACGTTTGCGGAGCTTGGAGCCGCAGGGAGTATTCCTTTTCTAATGCAGATGACCTGGGATGAACGTGCAACTGATCATAAAACAATAGTGTCTTGGCTCACAGAAACCTTTGGCTCGTCACTTTGGGAAACCTATATTTCCGTTGAAGCGCCCGTCATCATCTCACTCCTTACAGCTGAAAATCTCAATGAACTAGACAGAATTTCCCGAACCACTCGACGACATGAACACATCCCTCGGGTTACTGTACAGATAGCAAAACATCATAACTATTACCCAGGACTCCGAAGTGCTACACTGGAGAAACTCCTCAGCAACGCTGAGTTATGATCAAATCCGGACTATAGTATACGTTTATGATCGACTCTCCGGTACACTTGTTTCTTGTATCGATACTCATCAACTGCCAATAGGTCCATTACTTTAAGCGGTTCTTTCTTTACTAGATTCCGACAAGCGCGATAAGCTATCCAATAAGAATTCTTGTTTCCACTTTGAACTAACTCCTCTACAAGACTATACACCATATCTGGCAGACGGCGCGCTAAGTCACTTAGATTGTTTCCCACAGAAGTTCGTGGGTATGGCTTAGCTTCGGTGAAAAGGAGCCGAAGAATGGATACTGAATAATCTGGATTAGAATATAGCCACTGGTTTTCCTGTACTGGACGGAGCGTTTCTGCAACAAAACGACGTAAATTCGCATCCTTTGACTTTACAGAACCTAGCAAGTATCTTCGAGCTGGCATGGGATATTTTCTGGTCACTTTCCGAAAAAACATCTGAGCAAATTCGCGCATCTCCCAATCAGGAGATGCTGCAGCCGTGGTAAAATAAGGAAGAACCTCAGTGAAGTTGGTTAAACCATAATGAGAAAGAATACCAAGGGCTACACCCTTACTTCGAATTTCATCACACAGACCTAATAGTTGGACAGAAATTAAAAAGACTGGAGCGTCTTGCTTATTGAGTTGGCTGAACAAATATTCACTCAAGACTTTAATGGTATAAACCCGACCATAAGAAGTTCGTCGATTTTGTGGTATTTGCTCATAAAGGTAATCAAGTATTTGAGGAAATGACGTGGCAGCAGCTCGCAGATCGTTTTGCGCTATAGGCCGGAAAAAGTGCTGGACTAGCCATGTGTTAGCGTGAACGTCAATGAGATCTATAAGAGCCACAGCCCCTCAGAAAATCTTGTCTTTATAAGCAATAGTTGATGTTTTTTGTGCTATTATTGCGGAGTTATAAAAAGACACTTTACCCTCTTGCCTTGTGAGGTTAAAGGCTTATTGACTGTGGAATATTCAAAAAATACAGCCGTCACAACAAAACATTCTGAATTGGCCCGATGTCAAGATTGTGGGTCACAAGATATTGTGCATGATCCCCAACGGGGTGAACTCATCTGCACCAACTGTGGAATGGTCCTCTCTGAGGCAATGATTGACCATCGTGCTGGTGTACGGGCGTTCACACCCGAAGAGAAAGCAGAACGGAGCACAAATGGATTACCTCTCTCTCAAATGCTCCCTGATTATGGTTTATCAACTAAAGTGTCCACCCGTTTGAATGGAAACGGCATTTCTCCTGAACGCGCTGGACGCCTTGAACGAATAATGCGATGGAACTCTCGTTCAACATGGCGACGACGAAACTTCACCATCGCCTTTACTGAAATTCGTCGAATGGCAGAAAAATTAAGTGTCCCTGGACATATACGCGAAACCGCAGCGATTTTTTATCGAAAAGCCTACAAAAATGATCTTCTCCGTGGCCATAGTATCAAAGCAATGGTTGCTGCCTGTGTCTTTGCTGCGGCAAAAACATGTGGCTTCCCGTTAACGTTAGATAGTATTTTGAAAACTTCGGCAGAAGAAGAACGAGTCATCAAACGATGTTATGTGCTATTAGTGAAGACGCTGAACTTAAAGCCCAAACAGCAGAATCTCACCTCAATTGTTCCTCGCTTCGCCAATGCATTAGGTCTCTCCGCACCAGTTGAACAACGTGCCATCGAAATCCTTGGTATTACATCGCAAAAACTTCAGCTTTCTGGAAAAGACCCCAAAGGCTATGTCGCTGCAGCCATCTATCTCGCTGCGAAACAACTTGGTGAAACCCGGTCACAACAAGCAGTCGCTTCTGTATTAGGCATCACAGAAGTCACACTTCGATCACGACAACGAGAAATCGCAAAGTTTGTCCAATTCACCTAGAACCTTTCCGAACACAACTCTCCCCATAAGCTAGCATTGCCAGCAAGTCTTAAAACATTTTGAGTCTTAGCACTTTCATAACCCATCTACTGGTGGGTCATGATTGTAATCTGACTCTGGTGTTCGGTGTGTCAAACACAACACTTAATGCACTCTTTCAACCCAAATCGATCGCTGTAGTTGGTGCTACTGATAAACCATATCGAATTGGTTACCAAGTAATCCGTAGTCTCCAATTAGGTAACTTCAAGGGACCCATATACCCTATCAATCCTCGCCTTGAAGCCGTCCTTGACCTGAAAGCCTACCCAACATTAGAGGCTGTTCCCAATCCAATTGACTTGGCAATTATTGTTTTGCGCAAAGACCGGGTATTAGATGCAGTTGATGCATGTGCGCGGAAAAAAGTCCATTCCCTTATTGTAATGAGCTCGGGATTCAGCGAGTTAGGGGACGTAACTACAGAGTTTGAACTCAGGAAACGGGTTAGACAATATGGGATGCGGCTGTTAGGACCAAACTGTGCTGGGTATGCTGCGACCACCGAGCAGATTTTTGCTAGCTTTGAAAACCGACTACAAAGTGGCAATCTAGCATTCATTTCTCAAAGTGGAGCCATGTGTGCTGTTGTTTTAGCAATGGCTCGTGCCGTGAGTCTTGGATTTAGTATTTTTGTCAGTTATGGAAACGCAGCCGATATTGGTCCTGAAGAAATCCTCAACTACCTTGAATCACATACACCGACAAAAATAATCGGTTGCTATCTTGAAGGCATCCAAAACGCTCGCCACTTTTTATCTGTAGCCCAGAAGATTACACCAAAAAAACCTATAGTTGTCTTAAAACCCGGAGAAACATATGCAGCGAGTCAAGCCATTCAATCACATACTGGTGCAATGGCAGGAGATCAGGCAATTTATACAGGCGCGTTTCGGCAAGCTGGAATAATCCAGGTCTCTACTCTAGAAGAATTCACAGATGCGTGCTTAATATTGTCACGAGCTCCGCTTCCTATGGGAAACCGTGTAGGAATTATCACAAATAGTGGTGGTCCTGGAGTTCTTGCAGTAGATGCGTGCACTCGTTTTGGTCTAGAGGTTTTTCCATTCCCTCAACAGCTAGTCCAAGAGTTCGAGGCATTTTTGCCTCCCTTTTGTCCCATGGTAAATCCTGTTGATTTGGGACCAGAGGGTTCGCCTAAGACCTATCAAAGGGTAACAGCAATGCTTCTGAATCACTCAGAAGCAAACTCAATCCTTGTGTTATGTGTTCCAACGGCATTTTCAGATATCAAAGCCATATCTAAGGCTGTAGCAAAAGCTCATGAAGAAAATCCACAAAAACCCCTTATAACCTGCTGGTTAGCTGGCGATATTGTCGAAGCTGGTATTCCCATTTTATTCCAGTCAGGTATACCAAATTACCCTACGCCCCAACGAGCCGCAAATGCCCTTTCGATACTCAAGCAACGTGTAGAGTGGCTTCAAGCACGATGAGTTGAATCTTACCTATTAGTATGCCCATAACACTAAAAACTGAAATTGTGTTCGGAGAAGACGGAGTGTATCTTCAATGCGTGTCGCGGTCTTAGATCCACGTGCTTGCAACCCATCTAAGTGCTCAAAAGAATGCCAGCGATTCTGTCCACCCCAGCGAATGGGCGATGAGGTTGTGGTTTTCGAAAACAAAAAAGATGCCCAACCACGCATTGTTGAAATTTTATGCACAGGCTGTGGTATTTGCACACGAAAGTGCCCGTTCGGAGCCATACGAATTATCAATCTTGCTGACGAATTGGAAACAGACACCTCCCATCGATACGGTCCAAACAGTTTCAAATTATTCCGCTTACCGATTCCTGCTCCTGGTTCGGTAACTGGACTTGTGGGTGCAAATGGGACCGGGAAATCCACTGCATTGCAAATCCTTGCCCTGCGGTTGCAGCCAAATCTTGGGAATTTCGAAGATCCCCCAGATTGGTCCGAAATTATCCGCCACTATCGCGGGTCCGGTCTTCAGCCTTATTTTGAAAAGGCATCACAAGGTGACCTAACCGTTGCGTATAAACCTCAAATCGTTACCTTCATTCCTGACGCTTACAAAGGAACAGCTCAATCACTTCTTGAATCCACAGATGAACGCGGAGTTCTCTCCTCCCTCACCGATCAGCTCGAACTTGAAGGTGTGCTTCACCGAGATGTGTCAGTCCTTAGCGGTGGTGAGCTCCAACGTGTAGCCATTGCTGCTGTCATGGCACGTGACGCAGATGTATACCTCATTGACGAACCAACCTCCTATCTCGATGTCTACCAACGTGTCCGAATAGCCCGCGCTATTCGATCATTGGCATTAGACGGGAAAATGGTCATAAGCGTAGTCCATGATCTCGCGGTGGCTGATTATATTTCAGACTATGTCTGTATCTTCTATGGTGAACCAGGAGTTTACGGGATTGTCTCTAATCCTCATGGGGTCCGAGAAGGCATCAATATCTACCTTAATGGTTATTTACCTGACAGCAACGTTCGATTCCGGAATGAAGAAATCAGATTTGACGCCCGACCCCCCTCTGAAGAATTCTGGGTTAATGTGGAATTACTCCTCGAATATAAAGCGATGATGAAACAATTTGAAGACTTCCAGCTCCAAGTCATGCCTGGTCAGGTTCATCAGGGTGAAGTAATCGGAGTACTTGGACCCAACGGGATTGGAAAGACGACCTTTGTTCGTTTACTCGCCCATGATTTGGAGCCTGATGAGGGCTCAATTCCCGAAACCGATCTCAAAGTTAGCTACAAACCGCAATATCTTAGTTCCGACAGTGAGAGCACCGTTCTTGAAACTCTACAAGAGGTTGGAGGAGCTTCAGTGCTTACAAGTCTTTTCCGATCCGATGTGATACGGCCCTTATCATTGGATAAGCTTGAAGATCGCCAAGTCGCTGAACTTAGTGGTGGTGAACTCCAACGTGTGGCTATTGCTGCTTGTCTGGCTCGACCCGCTGACCTCTTCCTCCTTGACGAACCTTCCGCATTTCTTGATATTGAACAACGTTTGGCGGCAGCCAAAGTTATTCGCTCTATTGTGCACGATAAGGGAAAAGCTGCCTTTGTTGTGGAGCATGATATGGTCACTATTTCTGCGTTTGCTGACACAATTTCTGTTTTTACAGGTAAGCCTGGCAAAAGCGGATTATGTCAAGCGCCTGTTGATCTCCGATTGGGCATGAACACGTTTCTAAAGGATATGGGAGTTACTTTTCGTCGCGATCATGCAACAGGTCGACCTAGGGTGAACAAAGAAGATAGTCGACTAGACCGGGAACAAAAACAGCGTGGAGAATACTACTACATCAGCACTGAAGATGAGGGAATGTAGAACTAAATCCTATTTTCGGAGAGGTCCTAAGGGTCCTTTGTGGTTAATAAGAACATTCACGACGTTGCGGTCCTTGGGTATCTTCAATGAACGTGCAATGGGTAGGCATTTGGTTCGCAGGAGATGCGCTGATGGTGTGGGCAATGTAAATTCGGGGAGCGTCTCATGGTGCCCCATTCCCTTTGCGATTACCAAATCAACTACGTTAAAAAGGTTAAGGAACTCGTCTGAGCACCATTGAGGTAAGACCCCAACCGCTCCACCACCTGTTGTGATAAGAGTAGCTGAGTCGGCTAAGCCAGCAAGCTTGGCATCTTCTAGCATAGCATCATTCAAAACCGGATTCCTTTTCACAGCTACTGTAACCGTTGAGCCTAATTCTGTCAGAGCCTCAACAAGTAACCGATCAAATACGACTTCTCCCGCGTTATCAGTCAGATAGAGTGTGTGTGTAGCCTTCTGTGCTAACTTGTACAATTGGGGAATATTGTCGATTACTAACTCATTTTCTGCCTGGGCGATAAGTTTAGCTAAATTGTCCCAAGGAATTTCATGCCCCGCTACACCGTATTCAATAACATTGCCAAGTGATGCTGCGATGCACGCTCTACGGAAACATTGCTTAGAATCTTTAGGTTTTTTTACAAACTCCTCAAGTGAGGAAATTAGACCTAAGGCCGCCTCATTTGATTTTTGTTTTAGTCGGGCATAAGGGTCTGGACATCCTGTTATACACTGAATTGCCTGATCCCGTCGGGTGCCAACATATGCTGGAATCTTCTCCAAGCGACCCCCTTGAAGCAGAGACGAGTTTAGTATTCCTATGACCTCGGTCATTGCGGCTAATTGTAATTCTAAGTTTAGTGTCGCTAGTTGAACTTCTTGAAAAGCTCGAGAAATTAAGCAGCTGACGCACTGGGATTCCATCTGCAAGGTTACTAACCTCTTGTCACTTGCGGCTCCTAGCGTGAGTGACCTTTAAGCGTTTTAGATATGCAAGAGCACGAAGTGATTTTAAATTAAGGTGGCGGGCCCTCCGCGATTTGAACGCGGGACCTACAGGTCCGGAACCTGTCGCCCTATCCATACTAGGCCAAGGGCCCGGGTGCTAACATTTCGAAAAAGGTAGCAGTCCTATATAAAGAAGATGAGTAGTGCACGAATGGAAACTGTTAGTAAGGGATAGAAATTTAATCCTACCATACAGGATGTACTGCGGTGTTCTTTATATGCGGCTGGACCGAGCCCAACGAATTATGACTCGTGAAGAATTAAAAGGTATGCTCCTTTTTGATCCTTTCAATATTCGGTATATTACTGGTTACAAACCGACAGGAATATTGGGGAATTCAGTTGCAATTCTTGTTCGCGATGCCAATCCTTTGCTCATTGTTCCAGAAGCAGAATGTGAATTCGCACAGGCCGAATCTTGGTTTCGTGATGTCCAATCCTATCAGCCTCAGATGACTAATGCCACTAACACCGCTATTATTGAAGCTCTCCAAACTGCCCTTGAGAATTATAATCTGCGCTCTGTTGACATTGGGATTGAATTAAATCATATATCTGCACGACGATTTGAGGATATCAAACGCCTTCTACCCGATGCTGGTTTAAGAAATATCTCAACCGCGCTGTCCGAACTGCGAATGATTAAAGATGAAGTTGAAATTGAAAAAATCAAAACTGCGTTTCAAATCGCGGAAAATGGGCTAAGGGCCGCGATTGAGTTCATTCGTCCAGGAATATCAGAAATCGAAGTGGCTGGTGAAGTAGAACGAACCCTCAGAAAAGCTGGAGCCACACAAACTGGATATCCTACGGTCATTGCATCAGGACCTCGAGCTGGCTGTCCATTTGTTCCTGCTAGTCGTCGCGAAATTGGTTCCAAGGAATTCGTTGTAATTTCTGTCTCTGCAGTGAATGATGACTACTGTTCTAACTTGACACGCTCGGTACTAACTGGAAAGCCCACTAAGAAGCAACAGGCGCTTTTCGAGTGTGCTAAAGACTCGGTGACTACAGCCAAAAACACACTCTCTCCAGAAACCCTTGTGCGCGATATCGCTTTATGCATCCGTCGGGTCACAGATGATCGAGGATTTTTGAAAAACTTGGATTCACAATTAGGAAGTGGAATTGGACTCCAACCTCTCGAAGCACCATATATTTCTCCTACTGAGGAAACGCCCATTCTTCCCGGCATGGTTTTTTCCATTGAAACAGGACTCACTGTTCCTGGTATTGGGAGTGTTCGCCTTGGGGACACCATTGTTTGCCAAAAGGCCGAAGAATACGAGACTCTAAATCAGATATCACTTGAGACAGTGTAATTTTTGAAGAAGCTAATTTTCACTTAAAATCATTACTCAACTGTAATCCATCGAGAAAGTGTTATAACGACTTCTCTCATTTATTCATCTAGACTCCTAGGCGTAAGCAACTCTATCCTCTATAAGGTCGAAGTCAATGTCATATGAAAAAGAAGTACGTGACCATCGGAAAAGCGTCGAGAAGCTTCTCCTGGATTGTGAAAAGACTCTAGAACACCCGCCGAACGTGATTGCCCAAAATAATTTGATATTACTGAAAGCTGTTCTTGAGAAAGCTTTGATGGTCGCAGATGAAGCTCTCCGAGCTGCCAACCTGCAACCCAATGAAGTGGAATCCATTTTAGACCGGTTTGCTCAGAATTCAGATCAATATGGTACAAATCCCGCCTTAGATGAGGTAGACGCAATGAGACGAGAAATTGAGCGGTTCTCACGGGCAGTTGATATTCTAGCCGCAATGCGTAAACGACGCGAGCTCTCTCACCGCCTCGTCGGACACGATCCTCGTCTAATGGGTCCTTGGGCACGTTGGATACGAACTCTTGAGGGTTATAAGATTAATCAGGATTTGAGTCTGAAACACCGAGAAAGTCTCTTGGAAGATATTGATGAATGGCGAAACATCCTGGCAGGAACTTAATAGGTTGCTTCTATTTAACCCCGATTTTTGGGAGAAGCCTTTAAAAGTCTCATTTCTACCCTACAACAGTTACATGCATTTTGGGCCCGTGGCCTAGTTGGATATGGCGCCAGATTGCGGATCTGGAGGTCCGGGGTTCAAATCCCTGCGGGCCCGCCACGATTTGTTTTTTCAACTGATGCAAATGAGTTCCGATTGAGGTGTTGATAAGAACTTACATCCCTTTTTTGTGACCACAATATCTTCTTCGAGACTGACTTGTCCATAATTTTGCGTGGTTACGTACAATTCTAGCGTAAAGACGTTTCCGGATTCAACAACGCCTTTAGGACTTGCCCCATATCGCTCCCATAATGGTCCAAGGAGGGTGCCTCCATCATGAGCCTCCTGCCCCAGCTGATGTCCTAGTGCATGTTGATATTCATCAAACCCCCGCTCTTGAACGAAGCTTCGAGCAACGGCATCAACCTCATACCCTTTGACTCCGGGTTTAATGAAATTTGATGCTGCTTGGATGGCACCACGAACCGCTTCAAACGCTGTCTGAATTTCTTCTGGGATTTGGGATGGTGGACCAAAGAAAAACATTCGTTGTAGATCCGAACAATACCCCTGATATCGCACACCGAAATCAAAGTGTAGGAGGTGTCCCGCTTTTGTGACATTTTCAGTAGGTCCTGCATGACCAAACTGCTTATTTGGTCCCGCATCGACCGCTGGATTGTGATCCGCCCCCCAAGCAAAAGATACGGCATGGTCTTTCATTCGCTGATGGAAGAATTTCGAAATTACTTGCTCAGTTTGTCCAACCTGGAGAAAGTGTTTGGTTTCATTAAAGATTAGTTCTGTGATTGTCACAGCTTGCTGAATGCGTCGTATTTCCTCAGGTGTCTTTTGTCCTCGTAATCGAAGAAGCAACGGCTCTGCGCTCACAAAGTTTTGAGGATAGGGAGTACCCTGTAAATATTCAACCAGGAGGTTATACATTCCATAGGTCAAACCATCGGCTGCCACGTCATCTCGGCTAAAGTTCAGACCAATTTTCTTTGGGGAAAGGGCGTTGAGTTCAATCCGAAGTGGTTCTCGAATGTCTTGAGTGTAAGGTATGATTTTATCAAAGACTCCTAACGGTCTTAGACCGTCTGCATCGAAGTTACCCACAATGGCAATACGTTGTCCTGTTTGAGTAAAAATGAGTGCAGACTGCCAGACAAGATCAATTCCCAACACCAAGGAAAGAGCAGGATCGGCCATCTGCTTCGTCTCTCGAACCCATATCATCCAGGTATCAAAATCAAGTTTTTTGAGGAGGTCGAGAGCTTGTTGGCTTTTTTCCTGAACAAGAGAAGGTGTCATTGTCATCATCTCCTTTTTCGTTCTCGGTGTTTAGAGAAACTTTTATCCCTATTGAAACGAGATTTGGCGAGTATACAGCATAGTGTATAGGATGGCGTTAGTTTTGGCTAAGTACTTAATTATTGACTCAAAAGGTGTCGAAAAACCTCTCGACCTAGATGATTTAGATAGCCATGAGGCTATTAAAGGGGAACTTCGCACCTTCATTGAGACAGAGGAACTTGGTCGAGCTGCCAAAGGAGAACCACCCCATATTCGAATCATGCGAAAACTGGAACTCATTGATTATGAACCCACTTCTGACGTGGGGCATTTTAAATTCTATCCCAAAGGGGCAGTCTTGAAGGAGTTGTTGGAAGACTATGTCCACATGATTGCGGTAGACATGATTGGGGCTATGCGAATCGAAACCCCGCTGATGTATCGGATAAGCCAGAAAGATATTGCAGAGCAAGCAGAGAAATTCTTAGAGAAAGACTACCGCATCAAATTAAGTAAAGATAAGGAGCTCTTGCTGCGCTTTGCTGGCGATTTTGGTTTATTTTCGACAATGAAAAACGTGCAAATGTCCTATCGACAGCTACCGGTTCGGATTTTCGAACTCTCTCCCTCATTCCGGTTAGAAAAACGGGGTGAATGTGTAGGACTCCGAAGATTACGCGCATTCACTATGCCTGATATTCATTGTTTCTGCGCGGACTATGAACAGGGAAAACAAGAATTCGCTATGATTACTAAACATTATGATAGCCTAATTCGGGGTCTTGGCATCGAGTACTTGCTAGTTTTCCGGCTAGTCGAAGAATACTATGAGCAGACCAAAGACTTACTCATTAACCTTGCCAAGGACCTAAAACGCGCCATTCTTGTCGAGTTATTACCGGAAATGGCACATTACTGGAACGTGAAGAATGAATTCCAATTTGTGGATGCAGCAGAGGGGTCGGGGCAACTAAGTACGGTTCAACTTGATGTCACTGATGCAGAACGATATGGAATAACCTACGTTAATGAGAACGGGGAAGAGGTGGGTTGCATTATTGTCCACACTAGCATTGGGAGCCTTGAAAGACTTGTGTACGGGTTACTTGAAAGTGCAGCAAAACAGCAACAACAAGGACAACTTCCAATGTTACCTCTCTGGCTCTCTCCTGTTCAGGTCGTTATAGCCCCCATTGCGGACCGCCACAAAGCGTATGCCAGTAAAATTGTTGATCAACTTCGAGCTCGAAATGTGCGAGCGGTTCTTGATGATCGCGGAAAAACTATTGGCTGGAAAGTTAGGAATGCTGGACAGCAATGGATTCCCTTTCTTGGTGTAATCGGTGATAACGAGATGAAAGTTAAAGTTCTGCCAGTAACGATACGTGAAAAATCAACAACGAAAAAACCCTATAAAGAATCGATGACTGTCGAAGCCCTTGCTCAACTCGTTAATGACGCCTCCAAAGAGAAACCATTCCGGCATTTGTCGTTACCAAAACAGATGTCAATGTGGCCAATCTTCATCTAAGGCAAAATTTAGCTACCTATCTGAAGATGTTGGCTCTCGTCGGAGCTTCGCAATGAAAAAACCTTCAGTATCGTCGCGATGAGGGAATAGACGTTGACATGCTGTCATTCCCTCAAATCCCGCTGTCCCAAGCAATGGCTGTGAGGGCACTAAATTAAAGTGTGGATTGGCATCAAGAAAATCTCGGATAAGGTGTTCATTTTCGTCTAGCGTCAAAGAACAAGTCGAATATACCAGAACTCCCCCTGGTTCAACGAACTTGCTTCCCGCCTCTAGTAGGTGAGATTGAACCCGGCTGAGGCGACGAATTTTGTTAGGACTCATAGCCCATTTGACTTCGGGGCGTGTTTGAATCACGCCAGTATTGCTACAGGGAGGATCGACTAATACATACTTAATCAAAAAATCGGTCCGAAAGGGAAGCTTTAGGCTATTGGTAAAAATCACATGGGTATTCTGTACACCCAGCCGCTTAAGGTTTCGAGTCATTTCTTCAATACGTAACAACATATTGTCCAAGGCGAGTATGTTTCCCCGATTATCCATGAGCTGGGCAAGGTGTGAGGTCTTACTACCGGGTGCTGCACATAAGTCAAGAACAATCTCCGCGGGATTTGGATTGACAATATGAGATACTAATGCACTGGCTAAGCTTTGAAGGTAGACGGCGTGTTGAAGATATACATCCGTTTGGGTAACCGGAAGATTCCCTCGCTGAATTTTCATCATTTCTGGGAGCTTTTCGATGGGAAAACACAGAAACTCAGCTTGTTCAAGTCCTTTTACGGTCTGATTACGAGGTTGAATTAGTGTATTAACACGAACATAAACTGAAGGGTTTTGTAGGCTTGTTGAAAAGAACTTTTTTGCTTCATCTGGTCCAAGAATTCGAGTAACATATTCGAATAACCACTGGGGCATCGAGTATTCCAGCTCTTGTGCCCCCAAGTCATGAAATGAGGCCATGATTTCGTTAAAATCGATTTTTTGTAAATTTCGTAAGACAGCGTTGACGAAACCAGCTAATCGTTTGTTTTTTCGACGTTTAATAATAGATACTGCTTCATTAGTCGCAAGAGCTGGAGCCGTATCTGTGAAGAAAATTAGATATGTAGCCACTCGTAAAACGTTTCGAGTAAAAGGATCGATATCAATAATCTGACCTTTCTCCAGAACTTGGTCGAGCAAGTAATCAATTGTGTTCAAGCGTCGAACCGTTTCGAAGACTAGGCTATGAATTGCAGTGCGAATTCGCCAGTCGGTAATATGCCACTCCTGAGTAAGTCGCCTTAACGCCCCCCGCAAAGATTGAGATTCTTCGTCCCAAAGAGAGAGGACTTCTGCTGCTACCTCTTCACGGCTAATTTCTTTGCGTTTACTCTGAGGGGGCACGTTCCTGATTCTCCTCGCGTTGCCTAGCGAAGGTGGATTATAAAACCTTCCAAAATATAATATCGCCAACCCCACAAAACACTAAAAATCTAGATAGCCTCTCATGGGTACAATTACCACCTTAGTTGAGTTTTCATGACAACTCTATTGGATATTATTTCACATCTTCGAAAACTAGCACCTGCAATGTATGTACCGCAAGATGATATCGATGGTATAATTCTCGGCGTTAATGATGAATCAAAGCAACACCGAGTACGAGTAACTGCCGTTGATGTCTGTGTAGATATTACACTTCCTGTTATTGTTAAAGCCAGTGAGCATAAGGCTAGCCTCCTCATTGCACACCGCTCTCCATTTCCGCAGTCTACCCACACCTTAACGGGTGTGCCCCAATTATTACTGCAGCATCTCCTGAAACACAACATGACGGTCTATATTACCCATTATAATTGGGCGATGGTGGATGGGGGAATGAACGATGTGCTCGCACATACCCTTGGCTTCGATGTTACCGATGTGTTTAAGGTTCCTCTTTTAGGTGGAATCCATCCACTTGGACGCACATGTGAAGTTCCAAAAGAAATGAATCTCAAAATGTTCATTCAATATGTCTCAACGCGGTTGAACGTTCCATCAATCAATTATGTAGGAAATCTTGATGATGAAGTGAATCGCCTCGTAATCGTGTCTGGTGAAGGGATTAATCCTCAATGGCTACATCTGGCGAGGCAACGCGGATATGATACCTATCTTACCGGACACCTTACTCACGAACTCGCAATTCAGGCAAGTCAATTGAAAATGAAACTTGTTGCCCTCCCACAGAGCTTCACCGAAACACCAGGAATGAGTCGATTGACACAAATTCTTGATGTGGAACTTCCCAAAGTTACATTTAATTTCATTGACCCTACATTACCATACTCTACACTACTTACCCGCCCCTAATCATTTCCTTATTTTTAAGGAACTGAGGAAATTCCATGCAGAATCCACTTATCATCGATTTAGGCACTGGCTATCTCAAGTATGGCTATCCCACTGATGCTCTTCCCAAGATAGTTCCTGCCTATCTGAAGGATCCGGAAAGGAATAAGGGTGACATTAGTCTTACCACGCTCGACCCGACACGCATTGGAAAATTCTATCCTCTCGAAAATGGAAATCTCCCAGATAGTGAGATTCTAAAACCTCTTATTCTCGATATCTTTAATCGAGTAGCAATTGGAGGATTTCCGCGGGTTGCCACTGAAGTCCAACTCCTCATTTTTTCTACTGTTGAGCAAAATCGCATCTATTGTGTATGTGATGAACTTCGAGAAAAACTTGGGTGCCGAAAACTCCTTGCGGCTTATCAACAAGTCCTCACCCTTCTATTCCTTGGAAAACATACAGGAACAGTCGTTGATATAGGACACACAATTTCGATGATAACTCCCATCTATAAGGGCTTTCTTCTCCGGGAACATGTAGTTGACACTGTCACAGGAAGTCTCTATGTTACCGCAGCACTACGACGCCTCTTTGAGGATATGGCAAAGACTTCGTCCAAGTACTCAGACTATGCCAAAATCGCAACCGATGCTAAAGCCATCGAGTATATTAAGCGGAATTTTTGTCAAGTCCGTCCTAATCCTAAGGAAAAGAAAACACCACGAGAATGGCACTATCACCGTAAGGACCTTAATGTCTCACTAGGAACCGTTCCTTGGAGAGCGCCAGAAGTCCTTTTCGACCCGTCTCTCATCGGTATCGGCGATATGGGGCTTATAGATGCGGTGGTTAACTGTATTGACCAAACTGATATGACCATCCGGCGTGAACTATCAAACGATATTGTGCTCACAGGAGGTGGATCCTTATTCTTTGGACTCCGCGAACGCTTCGAATACGAACTTAAGCGTCGACTTCCTCATCTTCCCATAAATGTGTACGCACTAGAAGATGCATTGACAAATGCCTGGTCAGGTGCTGCGGCCCTCCACCGACCGCCGTAAATTCCCCTTTTATTAGTTTCAAGTTTCTAAGCAATAACCAATTATTCCGAGAAATCCCTGAACCTTATGGGTTTCGAATAGAAACTATTTTCAAACATGTGTCCTAGATTTGGTTTGTGAATAATACCCAAGCCAACCTGATCATTGACCTGGGTAGTGGCTACATGAAATGTGGGTTTCCTGAACAACCAGAACCCATAGTCATAGCTGCTGCTTTCCAAAATCCCAAACGAGGCGGTAGTCCATCGATTTTTCTTGAATTGGATCCAGGTCGTGGCGCGTGGGTATTTCCTTTAGAGGATGGCATGCTTCCCACGGATACCGCCTTTATCACAAAATTGTGCAACCTTGCGTTAGAACACTTTCCTACAATGAGCAAGCAACGCGAAAAACTCCAGCTAACATTACTTCTGTTTCCCCAATCACCACCAGGTCGAGTAAGTGAATTGTGCCAAGACATCCAGCAGGATCTTGGGTGCCACCAGGTTGATGCCACAATTCAACAGATATCAACGTGGAGCTATTGGGGACGGAAAAGTGGGCTAATTGTTGATATCGGTTACACTAGCACCTTTGTCTCTCCGATTTATCGCGGTTTTCTCCTAGAAGAACAAATTCTCCCCCTGGTCACTGGTAGTTTCTTCATATCCGCCGAAATTCGAAAACTCCTACTTCACAAAAGCGAAACTTCTCCTGCAGAACTTGCCCCCCATTATAGTCAACTAGCAATAAACGGAAAGGCAATTCGGGCGATTAAACACACTCACTGTCAAGTTTTTCCCATGCCTGTTAACGATGTCTTTGAAGATAACATTGATTTTTCATTTGAAGGACTCCAACTTCCACTAGGACCGCTACCCTGGCAAGCGCCAGAAGTATTATTCCAACCAACACTTCTTGGAGTCGGAGACAAAGGCTTAACAGAGGCTATTGTAGATGTATTAATGCACGTAGATACTACTGTGCGCGCAGAATTAGCAGCAAATATCATCCTCGCGGGTGGTGGTTCAATGATCCCTGGTCTCTCAACCCGAATTGAAACGGATCTCAAAGCACAAATCCCCCACCTCACAGTCAAGGTTTTTGACCTTGAATATCCCCTTTACAGTAGTTGGCTCGGTACCGCAAAAACACGAAAATAGGATAGGAGAACTCATGTCAGATTCAGCGATGGTTAAAGATGCCATAGCAAATATTGAAAAAGGCCTTGAAAGCCTCGAAGAACAACTCAAAGCCACACAATCAGCAATGGAACAACTCGGTCAGGACCTTTCTGTACAGATGGAACAGACCGCCAAGCAGGCGAATGCCGCTGCACAAGAAATCCATCGAGATGTGTCCACATTTCGTGAACAACGTCAACTCGTAGAAACCCAACTCATTGCTGAAGTTGACCGAGCCAAAGAACTCAGTAATCTGAAAGATATCGAAGAAGCGGTTCGTGTCATCATTGAAATCGTAGACGAACTCACGAATCGAATTGACTTGGATGAGGTTCTGAAAAGCGTAAAAGACTTCGAGTCCTCCAAGAAAGGAGGCAAATAAGGAGGCAGCAAACATGGCAGATCAACCCCCCACTCCCCCTACTCCCCCACCACCAGACCAACCAGCTGCTGCTGGTGACGAATCATTGATTCCTTTTGTTACACAAGCATTTAACAACCTCTTCACGAGAATTTCTGGATTAACTCAAGAAGTATCAGCCCTCAAGGAGACAATCAACCAAATTGACCAACTGGTCAAAGCTCGACTAGACACCATCGAACCTCAATTTCAGGAACTACTCTCTAATCTCCGTGAACAGCGACGGAGTAGTGTGACTCATTATTCTCAGCTAGCCGCAACTATTGCCCAGGGTTTTGAATCTTTAGGAGATCTTCGTTCCTCCTCTGCAGATGCACAAGCTCAAGAATTACTTTCAGAGACGCTCCAAGCTGCTCAAGATGCCTTATACTGTCTCAGAATGGAGCGCTTGATCCGGCGTTATCTTGAACTCCAAAAGAAGAAGTGAGTTAGACCTTACCAGGCTTCTTTTTCAAACCATATTTCTCCCGCATTTTCTCTTTCCAAGGCTCAGCAGAACCAGTGGTTTCTGCTACTGCATCAACCTGAGCTTTAGCTTCAGGAGACGTTTCAGGGGCTTTGGCGTCTTTTGGTGCCTTGGGTTCAGGTGTGGGTTCGAATGTTGGTTTAGGACTTTTTACCACGCCTATACTTCGTGGTGCAAATGCCTGTCCTGTTTCAAGCCGTGATAATACTTCTGTAATAGTAAACATTTGCATGCGCTTATCTAGTTCAGCAATAGACCGCATCATCATGCGATTGAGTTCCTGAGGTTCCGATTTGCTTAGTTCTGTAAGTTTCTTGCTTAACGAATCAATCCGGTTATTGAGATTCGCAATGTTGTCCTTTAGAACCCCAACGGCATCTAATTGACGTCGAATGCTTTCCAGGTCTTTCGAAATGTGTTGTTCGAGTTCGCTGATACGGTTCAGTGTCCTTTCAAGGACTTCAGTCATTTGCCGGAAGACATCATCCATTTGAGCTTCTTTAAAATCAGACATCACTCGTCATAGTTTTCTTCTGACAAAGACTTTTATTCCTTCCTATTTGCAGGTGGTTGGGTGTGTCAATATCGGTGGATTACTCAGTGACCGTTTCAGATATTCAAAGTAAAAGGCTTGGACAACTTATTGCTAAACTTCAACCCAAAGCTGAACAATTTCTAGATCCGCACTTATTTCCATCCATAGAGTATCAACCTGAGGAGATTGCTCGTTTCTTTTTCTTTGTCACAGCCATTGACCATCGCACGAGTCCACCAAATCAAAACTTTGAAGGAATTGTGGATGGGAATTATTTTCAAGGTGCTGATCTCCTTTGGCACTTGAGTTTGCGCAAATTTGTGGAGAATCCCACGCTTTTTGATCCTGCTGTTATGGCCAAAATAAGCTCTGAAACGGTTTCTGATTGGTATACAGTAAACGAGCCAACACTAGTGACAATACGAAATCCCAGGCAAAGAGCTGCGTTATTACGAAATTGTGGGGCTCACCTGCTAAAGAAATATCAGAGCTCTGTCTTGACTTTGCTCAAGGCTGCGAATCATCGAGTAACCTCAGATACTCGACTGCACCGTTCAGGGCTCATGGCACTTCTTTCACATTTCAAAGCTTACGAAGATCCTGCAGAAAAGAAAGCCTATCTGTTCTTGAAATTTATACTTCGTCGTAATCTCTGGTCGATAACGGATGGTGATCTAGTTCGTATTCCTGTTGACAATCATCTTTCACGAATCGCTCTCCGCACTGGAATCGTGAATATCTCACCCACATTTGCTTCACAACTGCGACAACAAAAACCGCTGGACTTACAACTGGATGTACATTTGCGAAAGCTGATAGGTACTGCTTACTCGCAAGTAGCATCATCTGCATCCCGAGCTGTCTTAGAACTTGATGACTTCTTTTGGCATTTTGGGAGACAGTGTTGCCTTGCTACAAATCCAATTTGTGTTACAGGTTGCACAAAGGCGTGTTACGTTGCTCAACGTCTTTTTAGCGAACCATGTCAGGGAACGTGCCCTCTACGTTCAGTATGTCCTGCATCTACAAATGAAAAACAACGGGCTTTATTGGAACCAAAACTCGAAACTTGGTATTATTGAGCCCTAATCCTTCGGCTTATACTTGTATTTGCCAACAAAGCTCTCTCTGCTCATCATGGTTGGTAATGCCCAAATTACTACCGTGCCATTCATTGTCTCACGAATCGTTGGTTCTGGTGTTCCAGATGGAACGCCTACAAATTCGAAATTAGGAGGAACTAGATCCTGTAATTCAGGATCATGCAAGCTCGTCTCCCCCTCATTCACAAAGGTTACCGTAACAAGCAGTTCCCCGACTTCACTGGTGGGTGCTACGGTTCGGGTTTTTCGAAGTTTCCGCACGACTGAGCGAATCTTGAGGACGGGGGCCATTGATTCAGGGATTTCAGCAGTTGCATTCGGACCGGGAGGAAAAGTATTCGCTTCAATTTTTACAGGAAGTGGATGTTCGTAATTGGGTTTCGGAACTCGTGCAATGCTTATGTAGTTTACTGTCACAGTATCTCCGGGAGTCAATGGAGAGTGATTTTCGGTTAGGTCTTGAAGCTTAATATTGAGGGTATGCGGGATATCCAAATCTAGATCCTTTGGTCGAACCTCTACTTTCAGGCTTCGACTAATTGGCTTATCACCTATTCGAACACGAATTTGGGTTATTTCAGGAGGTTCAAATCCTGCAGGAAGTGTTTCTATGAAAGCAATTTCATCACAATCGATTGAACCTGTGTTCTTAGCCTGCAAAATGACCGATACAGGGGCTGGTTCCCAAGCAAGTAATTCCAAAGGTTCCACGCGTTTATTCCCTTCAATGCGAAGTACGGGGAGCATTTTTTCTGTTTTTTCAATGGTTCCAACAATTTCACGAATAATTGGTGCTTCCACAGTCGAGAGGGCAATCACATCGAATTCTGGCTGCTCTCCACTTACGTCTAATTCATGACCCCATACTTCACCTGGTTCTAACCGAAGATTAGGTGTTCCTTCGTACAGAACCTCGTTTTCAGGTGCTGTTAAGACAACTTGCACTCGTTCAAGGCGAATCGGAAACTCTGAAGCATTTCGGAGGGAGGCTTTGCATCGCCAGTATCCAACCCGCATTGGGTTTTCTTCCTTTTCAACAGCAACCTCAGTTTCTGTTGATGCATGAAGTGTTGGGACCAGAGTACTCCGTACCACGTCAATAATTCGATACGACGCTTGTACTTTGCCACCAGGCTTCGGCTCTGTGTCTTCGGCAGTTATTGTTGCACGAATCCGCTGCACAGCAACCTGTTCAGAAGGTAGTTCTGCAATTCTCCAAGTAATTTGACCAGCTTTCGAATCATATTCCACAGAACCAACTTGGGTTTTCTGAATAGCGATATCTTCGTAAATTGGAGGGATTTCTTTCGTTACAACAATATCATGAATTGTAGCGCCTGAGTGATTTCGGAGATTGAGACTGATTTCTACAGGCATCTTATACTCGAACACTAATGCGTTGTTTAGGCCAACTCGTTCATAAAAAGTATCGAGTGCTTCAGAGAGTAGAAGCATAGGAGACTCGATTTCTTTTACGATGAAGTCTTTTTCCCACTCTGTCATCGGATCCAAACGACCGATATCCAAGGTATCGGTTCCAAGGGTGGTTCGATTTTGTCGGTTTAACTCTAATTCCGCATCCCATACTGCATACTTTCGAGAATTGTTTTTTATCAGCACTTGACCACGTGGATCAAATCGGGAAATGGTGTTATCTGCCGTCAAACGTGTGTGTTCGTGCTCTTTAATGGAGATACTTAACCCTGCTGGAGGCTGTGCTGAAGCCAAGGTACCATCACACCTCGCTCAAATTAGATACTCTTATGATGATTTAATAGCTTTCGTGGCATCGCCATAAATCGTCAGAACCATTATTAAATCGAAAGAAGTGCCAAATTTAATTCTTCATTTCGCTTTCTATACAATATCCCGTCTGCATTTAGAAGGGTTAACTCTGCGGTTGGGTTGATGCGGCACCCTTCAAGTAAATGTCCACCCATGATTTCCCCCTTTTCGCCAGTGAACGTGATATGAGCATGAATAAGCACCTCTTCATCCAAGCAGGCGATGTTTCCAATACAGTTGGCGATTTCGAGAGCAGGTGAAGATTCTCTTGTGGGCGCCCATTGTAGATTCGTATAGGCTTTCTTAGTAGGATGATAAAATCCGTAACATGCTCGATCTACGGCGCCGATCACGGTGAGCATTCCTGCCTTCACCTGATGTTCTAAAACAACCTCCTTGATGGACGCTAACAGATCCTTACCAGTATTAAATCGGGCTACAATAAGATTTTTCAAAGGCAAAGAACAAGATGGCATACTTTACCTCCTCATAAGTATCTATTCTATCAAAGGGCTAAAGGCTAAAAAGTGGGACGGTTCTTATTCGAGGCGGAAGCGATACTGCGTGCCCTCAGATCTTTCATCTTGGATTGACACATCTGAAACCAAAACTAAATCTAAGGAAACCCCCAAATCACCCAAGAGTAAGAAGCCTTCACTCCTAACTCGAATTCTTACACAGATTAAAAATCAGCCAATTCGTCCATCCGATTTTCCTATGACTCCTGATTCAGGTCCGCCTGGGGTTTTAATAAACATCGATTATCAGGGTGATGCAGGTGTCGCTAAAATCAAGCTTTATGACACAAACAAAGCTCAAGTTTATGAATGGCTTGACAACACGCAGCATCATCCCTACTGTCTTACTGATTTTACTCAAAATGACCTTTCTCAACAAAACGATGTAGTTGGTCACTCAGGTTTTCTAAAATTAGAAAATGGTCATAAATACAACCTCCTTCGAGACCAAGAAGAAGAATATACCATCATTGTTGCACGGGATCCCTTGGCCATTGGCGGTCGTCCTGACTCGATCCGTGAAAAACTAGGGCGCGATCATGCTTGGGAAGCCGACATCCGCTATACCCAATGCTACACTATGGATCGCGCGCTCACACCTGGTCTCATGTACCGTGTTCAAGACACCAAGCTTATACCCGTCCCCCAGAAATTTTCTCCTGAAGACGCATCAAAAATACGGCAATTATTCAAAGATGATAAAGAACTCTCCGAACTTATCGAAGAATACCTCCCCCTCTTTCTAACTCCTGCCACCTCCTTGCCACGATTGGCAATCGATATTGAAGTCGAATCAGAATTCATCGACCGTATACCGGACCCCGCCCAAGCTCCGCAACCCATCATCTCAGTTGCCTTGGCTGATGATCGTGGAACAGGCACACTCCTCATGCTTCAACGTGGCACTGAACAGGTTGCTCCGGACAATCTACCTGACACGGTTACCATCGAATTCTTTGAAGATGAAAAAGAACTAATTGAAACAGTCTTTCGCATCCTTTGGCGAACTCCCATTTTACTCACCTTCAATGGCGACAACTTTGATCTCCAATACCTCGCAAATCGAGCGAAAAAACTCGACATCCCATCAAAAGACAATCCCATCCGCCTCCGAGGCGGTTTTAGGGGTAATCCTGAAGCTGATCTTGAATATGGCGTGCACATAGACCTTTACCGGTTCTTCCACAACCGCTCTATCCAGATTTACGCATTTCGAAACCGATACAGTGAAGTTCGCCTCGAAACCATCAGCCAAGCCCTTCTGGGGGAAGGCAAGCTCGAGCTCCCAGATCAAATCAACAAAATTCCAGCCAACCTATTAGCCCAATACAATTGGCAGGATGCCAGTTTAACCCTTCGCCTAACCCAATTTGATAACGACTTAGTAATGGGCCTAATCTTGCTCTTAATGCGAGTCTCCCATCAAGGCATGCATGATCTCACCCGTACAGCTGTCTCCAACTGGATTCGCAGCCTCCTCTACTATGCCCATCGCCAACGTAACTACCTCATCCCTCGTCAAGATGAAATTGCCGCCTTCAAAGGCGAAGCTGTCACCGAAGCCATCATCAAAGGTAAAAAATACATGGGCGCTATCGTCGTCGAACCTAAAGAAGGCGTCCACTTCAATGTCACTGTCTTAGATTTTGCTAGCCTATATCCCAGCATCATGAAGGCCTATAATCTAAGTTATGAAACTGTCCGTTGCGACCACTCGGAATGCAAAGACAACTTAGTTCCCGGCACGCCCCATTGGGTGTGTAAACGACGAGAAGGGATAACCAGTCTCCTGATTGGTCTCATCCGAGATGTCCGTGTCGAATACTTCAAACCCCGGGCCAAAGACAAAACTTTGACAGCGGCCCAGCGCAGCTGGTTTAGCGTCGTTGAGCAAGCACTAAAAGTATACCTCAATGCCTGCTTGCCATTTGATGAAGAGGTTGTTATTAGGAATCGAGCAGGGCAAATCGAAAAGAGAGATATTGCTTCCCTCAAAGATGATTGGGAAGATCTTGAAATTCTTTCAGTCAATGCTGAAGCAAATACAGTTCAATTTGGTACTCCGATTTTTGTGCCCATTAAGGGATTTGCAGCAACAGGGAACGCAGAAGTTCTAAGAATTAATTTTGGTGATGGACGGCGTCTTCGGTGCACGTCAAATCATATTATTCCGGTCTATTCAACTCAACCGGGTAGAAGTTATGACAAGAAATTCCAGATTCATGAAGTTCCAGCTAGCGAATTAAAGCCTGGGGATGAATTGCTGCTCTGTAAAAAGATGCCTCTCCCCGAATTAGTCCCTGAGAAGATTTTCATTCCCGAAGTCGTTGAAACTTCTGGAGAAGATTATGCAAGAAAATATTGTGGTTTCATGGATTTTAACGGTACAAATCTAGTTCGAGTCAAGTCAATCGCTGTTGAAGAAAATCCTCAACCAGTTTTTGACCTTGAAACTGGAAACGGCTGGTTTGTTACAACTCATGGAATTGTAACGCACAACAGCTATGGCGTTCTTGGGGCTTCTCATTTCCCGTTATATTGCGCTCCAGCGGCCGAGAGTGTGACCGCAGTTGGAAGATATGCGATTACTCAAACCATTGAAAAGGCGGAGGCGCTTGGCGTTACAGTGCTGTATGGGGATACAGATAGTCTGTTCTTGGATCGCCCTTCAAAGGAGCAGCTGAAGCAGCTAATTGAGTATAGTGAGAAAGAACTTCGGGTTGAACTAGATGTTGAAAAAGAATACCGGTATGTAGCCCTGTCCAGTCGAAAGAAGAATTATCTTGGTGTCACGAAGGATGGGCAAGTGGATATTAAGGGATTAACAGGAAAGAAACGGAATACACCACTATTTCTCCAAGAGGCTTTCATGGAAATGATCGATATTCTAAGCCAGGTTCAGGATCCTGACGGATTCACCTCGGCCAAGGACCGGATTCTTCACCTTGCTCGAGAAAAGTTGACTATGCTTGAGCGGCGTGAATTCGATGTTAAGGATTTGGCAATTCGCGTCCAGTTAACCAAAAGCCTAAGTGCATATACGAAAACAACTCCACAGCATGTGAAAGCAGCGAAACAGCTTCAAGAAGCTGGAAAAGAAGTGACAGCTGGGGATATCATCGCCTTTGTGAAAACTTCAGGTGGGGTGAAACCTGTGGAACAAGCCTCTCCTCAAGATATCGACGTGACCAAATACAAGGACTTGGTGAAAAGTACTTTTGAGCAGGTACTCGACGCTTTGGGTGTGGAGTGGCTTGATACTATAGGAATGCGTAGACTGGACACCTTTTTCGGGTAGTTGGCGACAACTTTATTGAGGCTTCTATCCACAGTTCTTATAGTAAATCTTGTAGGTGGAAACTGTGGAGATACGGGACCTCCTAACCCGAGGGGTTTCACTCATTGTGGATCCTCGCGGACTAAAAAGCAGCCTAGACGACTTCTTTGCCAGTTATGGTGGATACCTTGAATATGTTGTTGCTGCTGCAAAAGATATGTCTGGGAAAGTATTCTATTCCAGCAAAGTGGCACCTGCAGATGAAGAATTCCCCACGTTTTTCGATGAATTCATCGATACCACTGAAGCAGTGGGAATTCGTGCAGGTGCATACCTAAACGTGTTTGCTGATGCGTTCTTTGCTGCAGATCAGGAATTTAAAACCTTCACAGCTGATGGTCAACCTCTTACTAGCCTTGTCTGTCCGAATAAACCGGCCTTCATCCAACACATGGTGACGGTCATCAAAGAAGTGGCAGAGAATCCCATTGAAGCTATCTTTTTAGGCAATCTTGGGTATGCACATGCAAGTTACTGCTATTGTAATGATTGCCGTAATGAATTCACAGAATACGCTGACCTTCGGCACACGTTCGAAATCGCGGATGCGGCAGCCAATCCCGCAATGTACAACCAATGGATTGAATGGCGGGTCGCAAAAATGTCGGGAATAGTGCAACAGCTTGTGACGGCTGCCAAGGAAGTAAAAGCCGATCTGAAAGTAATCCCAACATATCCGATTGACTCCGATAGTGGGTATGTTGCTGGTACACGAACAAATCTTGGTCTCGATCTTGAATCAATTGCAAAACTTGGAAAGAATCTTCTAATCGAAGTTTTCCCCTGGAACCCAATTTTACCAGACCCAGGGTCTAAGGACTTTACCGACTATATTGAAAACCTCTCCTTTATCAATTCCCTGAAGAAATCAGGGGTCGAGTTTGTGATGTCACACTGGATACTCGAGGATGAATCGGAATATAACCGTGCAAAATCACTGGCTGATGCCGCTGAAATTACTGAAATCTATTCTATGTTGGGTTATCCAACCGGCTATCAAGCACTACGTGAAATTCGATTAGGGTTAAGTAGGTAATCACAAATATCCACAGGTTCGAGCTCTACTAAGTTGAGGATTGGAACACAGTTTGAGCGAAATTGAAAGTGTTCAACGGCTTGAAGAACTCTATCGACAACTCATGGGATCAGATATTGCTACTGCCCAAGAGGTCAAAGCTAAAGCCGAAATTATTTCCCTCATTCCACAAATCAAGGCTGCAATTCAAGCAGAGAACACTGGTGAATCCCCACAACTTGCACAAGAACTCGAAGGCCTTTATCAGATGGTCTCTAAATGGAACCCTCTTACTGCCTGGTTCCGAGACGAGGAACAGCTGGTTCAACTGTATTTTGACATTCTTTCCAAAGTGCGATTATTTCTTATCCGCCGAAAGGGTCCCACTGAAGACTCGAGCGCCTTAGTTAGTGAAAGCCTTCATTCAATTCGTCAAACAATGAATCAACTTGCCACAGTTGTCGAAGAGATTCGAATCACAGTCAAAACCTTGCTTGAGATCGTTTCACCCACTCCAGAAGTGCACGCCCGCATAGCTGGGCTAAGCAGCCGTGCTCTCGAACTTGAACGTCGGATCGCAGATTTTGAAACAGTCAGTGGTGATAAGACCGAAGCTGATATTGAGAAGATTCAACGCTGGAAAAAGGACTTAGAGAAGCTGACAAAGCAAATCGAAACGCTCCGAAAACTGGCGAAGAAGAGCTAATCACCATTTAATGCAGTTGAGGCTAGTTTTGATGGCGACCATAAACTCTCTTACTTTTGACTCCGTCCACAGCGACTGCAGAATTCGCTATCCTCTCTGAGGTCGGTACCACAATAGATGCAAAAGCCTTGTGCAGTCGTATGAGGTGCGGCTGCTGTACTTCCTGCTGAGGAAAACCACGAATCGTGCGAGAAACTGCTTGAAGGCTCATGGCTACGGCTTGATAATGCTGGGAACGGATCAGGGTCAGTTAGTGAACGTGAACTATATTCTTCTGGTGTTGAAAAGAGTCCACCTAAATCAACGGTGCTATCCGAACTTGTGCTCGATGATTTTGTAACTTCCTGACTAGTCCCATATCTACCAGCAGAATTCCGTTCTCGCCAAGCTGCAAAGGACTCATGTGGGGGAGGGTCATCAGAAAAAGTAGGTGACCGAGAATAATCAGATCCCGTTGCGCCATATTCTTCCTGTGGCCATCGACGTTCTCCATAGTGTAGGAATTGCTGGTGGCAATCTCGTTGGATTTCATGATACTCATCTTTCGAAATTCCGAGTAATTCCAAAGCTTGATCTCTAAGATGACAGTCACGGTTTAAATCACAACAAAAAGCCAGACTGCCATAGCAGGTTAATTTCATGGCTTGTTCAGGTGTGGTTTTAGCCACTGGACGAACTCGTTCTTTACCAATCCACAATTCATCTCCCACGGCTCGCAATGAGGTCATTGCCTGGCGTTCCAAGGCTTGGAGCACTTCTTTTGCAGGGTATGCACGACCATTAATGAGAACGATTCCTTGGGCATAATCGGAATTCGATGACATGGACTCATCTCTCCAAAGAATCAACAGAAGGCACCGCTAATAAATCGTGGTAACACCGATTTTATACGTATTACCTATTTTCCGCTGAAATGACTAGTGACCCTATTTAGAACGCTGGTACCCTTTGACTTGAATGGCAATGATATAAGAAAGAGCTGCGATAATCCCAGCAAGAGCACTTGGTGAGGCAAAGATTGGGAAAGAACCAGCAAGTCCAAGTAACATAGAAGCGAGTGCTAAGACAAAGGTGCCAATGATGACATTATTTATTGTTTTCATCAATTCATTGGAAGCGGCCGCAGGAGCAATTAGAATCGCGTAAACGAGGATTGCGCCGACTGCTTTGATAGTCAAAGCAATTGCGACCGCCGCACAGATTAGCATGAGATAATTATAGCCTCGGGCATGCATCCCATGGGCTGAGGATCCCTCCATATCGATGCTCACATAGACGAATTCTTTCTTGAATAGGATGAAAAGGATAACGAGAGAAAACGCGACACCCAAGAGCAAGATGACATCAATGTTATCGAGGAGAAGAATATCTCCTACTAAATACGACCAGATAACTGGGACCATTGTTGGTGGTAGATAATACATGAGGAGAACCGCAATGCTCATTGAAAGGGCAAAGGACACACCAACGGCCACCTCCATTTTTTGGGCAATTCCCCGTTCACCTGCGTAAGCGGTCATCACAGCGACAAATACAGCGAAAACGATAGCCCCAAGTATCGGGTCAAACCAGGGGACAATACCTGTTGCTTGCAGAAATAATGCAAGTGCAACTCCACCTAATGCTGCATGGGCAACCCCAGCAGTAAGGAACGATAATCCCCTGAACACCATAAAAGTGCCTGTGGTCGCTGCGATGGCGGCTATCAGCACCGAGGCTAGAAGTGCACGTTGGATTATCGACGAAGATAAAATTAACAATAAGGCGTCAATGATCATGCCGATCAAACCCTGAATCATGAGTGATACAGTACTTGTGACCTGCGAACTCCACAATTTTTGCAGATGGTCCGTAAACCTGCTTTAAAAGCTCTAAATCCATGACTGCACAGGGGTGTCCAACTCCCATTACAGTATGATTCAACATTAAGACGTCTTTTACCACGGTATGAATCGGATTCAAATCATGGGTGACCATGATGATGTTCAGTTGGTGTTCTTCGTAGTATTCTTTAAGGGCTTCAACAATCTGGACTTGGCTGTCGTGATCAGCGCCTGACATGGGTTCATCAAGCATCATGATCTCGCCCTCAGTCGCCATGGCTCGTGCCACCAATACCCGTTGTCGTTGTCCACCTGATAATTCAGGGAATGGGTGGTCCCACAATTCTTCTAAATTTACTCTTCTTAGCGAATCCTTGGCTAGTCTGATATCTTTCCCTGAGGCAATGCGTAAAGGCGGTTTCTTCAACAGGCGTCCCATTAATACGATGTCCTTTACCTTCATGGGTACATTAGCTTCAATTTGGTCTCGTTGAGGTACATAACGCACCATTTGACGAATTGCTTTATACTCCCGCTTTGCATCATATCCCAACACGCGAATGAATCCTTCTGTGGGTTTCAAAAGCCCCAGCATGGTCTTGATTAATGTCGTTTTCCCTGACCCGTTTGGTCCAATTATTGCCATGAAGGTTGGCGCATTAATTGAAAAAGTCACATCAGTAAGCGCAATGTCTCCATTTGGATACTTTACCTCAAGGTCTTGTGCTTCAATTAGAGGGGTTGTTGCCATTTTTTTACTCTCCAATAATCGCTGCTTTTACCATGACGATTTTCCGATTACCCTTCAAAGATTTCACTAACTCACGAATATCTTGGGCTTGACCATTCACCACAATAATCTCAATACACTCACCGTTTACTGTGTGGGAGTGAAGTAGTGCGTCGATGATAGCTGTTTGGCGGTGAAGTAAGAAATTACTCTCAATGCCTTTTCCTTTCTTTCCATACACAATTGTTAAGACGGCCGAGATTTTCCCTGAAGCTTTTTCTAAGTCTTGTAGTTCATTAGCTAGCGTACGGACGGCTTGGCGAAGCAACTCTGACCGATTGGCAAAGCCTCCTGCGGTTTGTAAGCGATCGAGTGCATTCAATTCCTGGTCATTGAGCGAAATGCTGATAATTGGCATTTAAGCACCATGAAGAGTGTTTATTAATAAAAATACCAGAAAGATTATTAATATTCGGTGTTATTAACATTTACCTTCGAAGTTAATAACTTCACTTTATACGATTTAGGTGGTATCTATGCGCCGGGATCACGCAATATGTTTACTTGGGTTACTAATTGTCAGTGTAACTCCACTGGGATTTATCCCACACGCTTCTGCTCAATCAACTCCTGCACTCCAAATTGCCGTGTCGATTCTGCCATTAGGTGGTATCGTCCGTGAAGTTGGAGGGGTCCAAGCAGAGGTGTCCATTCTTCTTCCTGAGGGAATCGATCCCCATGCCTTCACTCTGACCCAGGCGGTCATCGATACCGCCACCGCTGCTGATCTGCTCGTGCTGACAGGACATTTTGCTTGGGAAGAAGAGCTTGCTACTCAGGTTGGAAAACCATACATTACGCTTGAAGACTATGAGTCCTTTGGGGCAACCTTACTTCCCTTGTATGGTCATGAGGTCTCAGAACAACAGAGTTTAGGAGGTTTGCGACAGCATGAACATAGCGAAAATCTTCATGGGTATTGGTTGTTACCCCAAAACGCGATAGCAATTGCCAATGCTACTCGAAATTTGTGCAGTGTACTCAACTCCACATATTCTCAATACTGGCAGAATCGTTTTTTCGAGTTTGTTTCTAAAGTCGCTGAATTGGAGGCTTTCATTTCCGAACAAAATATTCTTTATCAATTTTCCATGCTGAAGGTTATTATTACCTTTCCCGCAGAAGCTTACATCGCGGAGGCTTTAGGACTCCAAGTGAGGGGTCTTCTTATGGAAGATGAGAATGTTTTCATTACAGGTCCGGAGCTTATTGAAGTTGAACAAGCACTCCAGAATGGTTCTATAAGCCTGATTTTAGCCTCTGATATAGCACAGCTTCAAGCGGCTGGTGAGTTTGCCCAACAACTTTCTTCGGATTCAGAAGTTCCCATTGTGTGGGTTCGTGTGATCTTTTCTGCACTCGAAGATTATGTTGGTATCATGGCCTATAATACGGGGGTCATCTCTATTGGTGCCAGCGGAGGGCTCCCCCCTGCAGCTGATTTCCTTAGCATCAGTATGCCCGTGATAATCATTGCTGCGGTTCTGGGAATCCTTACGGTCCTTGAACTTGTGCTTCTCATTCGATGTACGCGAGCACAGGACTAACCGTCCGAAACGCTTTTTACAAGGCTAAGGAAGGATGCCAAGAGTGGAATCTCAAATGGCGATTGTTACGTGTCCTGAATGTGGTTTCCAGTTTGATACAAGTTATGGACGAGTTATGGCATGTGGTGGTTGTCCCTCAGCAACAATGGGTAATTGTGGGTATGCCAAGTGTCCTCGTTGCCAACATGAGTTTCTACTCAATGAAACGATTGAATCGACGCAACAGTTTGGACGTCGAGTTGCCTGATGTTCTATTCGAGAAACAGGGCTGGACGACCTGGTAACGCCTTCGGCGCTCGGTTCTCTGGATCTGTAGTTGGCTTATCCCCATCTTGGACATTCACTTCAAAACCAGTTTCAGATTGAATGAGGTCACGGTTTTCCTTGATAGCGTTCTTTTCCGTCGCCTTATCGACGAAGGTCCAAAAGCCTCCTGCTTTCACAATAGCTTGGACAAATTCGTTAACATCTTTTCCTCGTTTTTTCAATTTAGGGTCCTTCATCAAAATAGACATCAAATCTTTGACCGTTGGCGCAGCGTTAGCTTTGGTTACCTTCTTCAAGGCATCGTATTTCCAACTGGAACTGATGAATATATGGACGGTTGTAGCCTTTTTGCCTTTCAGGAGTCTTTTGATTTCTTTGATATCTGAAATGGCGTGCAACACCACATCCATGGCCTTCTCAGTTTTTTCATTTATGAATTGCTCGTCTGGTGTTGGCCAAGCTTCTAATGAAACAAATGATATGCTCCCGAGTCGTTCCCAGATTTCCTCGCATAGATGGGGCATTAAGGGTGCTAGCAGTTTCACCCACCGAGTCACTACATACCGTAATACGGCGTCTCGTTCTTGACTAGCGCTTTTCATGCGCCGAATATAGAATTCGACATCTCCTAGCAATTGGAAGAAAGTCTGTAGTGCATAATTGCGAATCTTGAGTTGGTCTAATGAAGTAGTAGCATCGCGAATAGTTGTATTGATCTTTGATAAAATCCAATGGCTCATCATGCCTATCTTGGATGCATCCAAATCTGTTTCTGGTATTTTCGAGCTCTCTTCAAGTATCCGGACTAGGCGTGAGACACGTCGTTGGACATTAGTGACGTCTTTCTCCTTCCAATCAACTAGTGATTGCAGGTCTCCGATTTGACTAATGTATAAGCGAAAAAGATCAGCACCGTATCGTTTTGGTATCTCAGCCATGGGAATGAAGTTTCCTTTACTTTTACTCATCTTTTCGCCTTCACGATTCACGAATTCGTTGAGTGTTATAGCCTTCGGCCAGAATTTCTGAGGAAATAAAGCGGCGTGATGAAAGATGAAGAATGAGAGGTGGTTTGGGATATGTGCGACTGCTGTGTGGCGTTGATCATTGGGATACCAGTATTCAACTTCCGTTCGCATCGCTGTCAAGACATCCTTGGAGATGCCTGTCTTTTCCGTTACTGCGTCGATGGTTCCTTTTCCTAAGAGGACATAATCAAAGAAGCTTAGGTCTAGCTGTTGGGCCGTGATCTGATTCGATCTGATGTGATTGATGATTAAATAGAAGATCATGTAGATGGTCGAATCGGATAAGGATTCAATGACCCATTTGCGATCAAAGGGTAACCGAGTGCCTAGACCCCGTTTTCGTGCTGCGGGGCGTTCTTTCAACCAAGCAAAGGTTGATTCGAATAACTTGCGATACATCTCGGGGTAAATGAACATCTGATCTAATGCTTTCGTGGCTTTGGCTTTCCATTCAGGGTTTCCGTAATTGATGAACCATTGATCAGGCAGAACTGCCACTACGATATCGTTTCCACAGCGACATACGACTGGTTTCTGGTCAGGTTGGTAAAATTTGAAGGCCCGGTTTTGGTCTTGGAGAAAGACAATAACATCCTCTTTGATTTCATTAACCTTCCGCCCGGCAAAGGGACCTGTGTTCTCTTTCATTATACCCTGATAATATTCGGCCTTGTAGAGCGTTTCGGTTGCTTCATCTAATTTTGTTGTTGCTTTTTGGTCTTTGATTTTCATTTTCTCAACGAGTTCAATGGCAGGATGTTCACCGTAATCTTTGATGCTGATAATGGAAATAGGCTCGATGGCTTTAATGGCTTCAAAATCTAGCTTGAACCCTTGAATGGCTTTCTTGGTTTTCTGGATGTCACGTAGCGCGGCCCAGTCGAAAGGTGCGTGGGAGGGTACACTATAGACGATCCCTGTTGCGTTCTCAGGATCGACGAATTCTGCTGGTAGGATTAGGAGCTCTCGGTCTTCAACAGGAGATTGACAAGTCTTTCCAATTAGTTCTGTTCCTAGAATCTCTTCTAAGCGTTTTGATCGGTAGCCTTGGTTGACGAGTTTTCTCACCGCAGGTTGGACTACATACCAGATTTCTTCTCCAACTTGAATCTTGGAATAGGTTGCATTTGGATTGATCCAAACATTTGTGACGCCATAAACGGTCTCGGGACGGAGTGTGGCGGCGATTAGGAAGCCTTCTTCAAATGGGAATTTCAATGCCACAAATTCTGCAACCTTGGCGTGTTCTCCTTTAAGCAGATCATCTTCGCCTACAGCATTGCCACAGGACACACAGTATAGGACTGGATAGCGACCCTTAGTGATATAGCCTAATCGCTGTAGGTTGATGAATTGCCATGTTACAAAGGCATGATATTCGGGGTCGTTGGTGGTGAATTTTCGCCTCCAGTCAATGGAATAGCCTAATTTCCGAAAATCACCCTCGAAGACATTAACGAAGAACTGAGCAATGGCTAGAGGATCAGAAAACGTAGCTAAGACTGAATCAATGTCTTTCTTTGATCGATAGTATCCGATGCTTATTCGGTATTCCTTGAGGATTACAGGATCTTTATCGCGAATGCGTTTCGCGACCCCAGCGACAGGAGTACCAGTGACATGGGCTGCCATAGGAAACAAGACATTGAACCCACTCATTCGTTTGTACCGAGCGATGATATCACCAATGGTGTAGGTTCGACCATGACCCACATGCATGGGCGCATTTGCATAAGGATAGGGTACGGTTAGATAGAACTTGGGACGATTCGGGTTGGGATCCGCATCAAAGGCTTGGGCTTCTCGCCATCGCATTTGCCATTTGGGTTCAATTTCCTTGAGGTCAATCATAGTATGTAACCTCCCCTCTGTTACGAGTTTGTCTCATAAAAAGGGTTATTTTTCGTAGCAATCCCCTCCTACATCTGGGGTGGTTGGCTGTTTGAAAAGAGTCAATGGTTTGGGAGAAAGTCATTCCACACGGGGATCACTTCGAAAAGAAAATTGAGAGCTCCTAACTTAAAGCTTTCGTCAGAGCTTGAAAACCGAAAGCAAATAAGCGTCCTATACAAGTTGCACATATTGGATGGTGCCGCGACATGACGAAATTACGGTGCCCAGAATGTCTAATTCTTGTGGATCCTGGTGAAGCCGTATGTCCGCAATGCCGGTATCGATTTCGGACCGAGCAATTTGAACGAATTCTGCCATTCATGAAACGCCCTGAAAAACAATGGGAATCCCGTCTAACCTTTCGTCAACGCCTTTGGGGCATACTTCGGTTCCCGGCAGTGGCCTTTTGGGACATTGCACATGAACTGGATAGTGGTGGACCCGCCCTTCTTTTTCTGGCCAACCTAGCAGTTATCGCTCTCTGGTTTATAGCAATGGCTTATCATGTCACAGATGCTGGTGCCTTTCTTTTCTACGGCTTTTTTGGGGTTTTTGCGATTCTTGCGCTCCTCTATATGCTTCTAAATCTGTTCTACTTCGGAATTATCCAGATGATAATTAACTATTCAGGTCGTGAAGGTCAACTATCTGAAACCTTTCTAATGGGGCAATATGCTCTCCTCCCCTTTTTATTTGCGAATCTGATTTCTGCTGGGCTGCTTTTTGTCTTTCTCCCGCCTGTGACTTTTGTTGAATTGACGTTTCTGTATATTCATCCCATCTGGCTCGCTGTTTATGCCTTAGCGAGTATCGCTATGTTGTGGGGCGCAGTTCTTCTTTCTCTAGGAATTCGTGAACGATTCCGCATGTCCTCCGGAACCGCTCTTGTTATCACGATGAGTGTTACCTTATTTGTTGTAATTGTAGCGATTTTAGTTAGGTTAACTGTAATTCCGATTATTTGAAAACAGCCAAGAGCTTCAGAGGTTGCGCTAACGCTGTATCGATGATGAAAAGGGGTTCTTTATCCTTCAGGCGTAGTTTTCCAAGGATCTGACTATTGTCAAGAACCTTTCCACGACGGATAATCTTGGGGTCTTGTAGACCAAAAGTCATAATCAACCGATTTTTCAATTCAGCAACAGTTTCCTTGCGTCCCACGGCATAAATTTCTCCCTTAAGGCGGAACCGGTCACTACAAAGAAAACAGTTAGGATTTCGTGCTAGTTTGAGAATGGTAAATTGCTGATAGAGACTATCATAAAATAAGTAATTATCTAGCGGACGGCCTACACCCAACAGGTGCTTTAACGCTTCTTGGAATTGGATTCCCGCGATAATGGTTGCTACACTTAACAAAGCGGGGAATTTTGGTGGTGGTTCTTCGGTTTTGCGGCGTTCGCCTGGTGGTGTACAAGCTTTTTGTAATCGTTCTGCGGGAACTAAAGGTTGGCATTCTAGACAAGCAGTTTCAAAAGGCACGACTCGTTGCACGTTCCCCCACCAACCATACATTCCCCCATGCAAGAGGACCTTATTTTTTTGTACACATAAAGAGTTTAACCAACGTCGCGCCTCAAATGTATCAAGGCCGTCAACAATGAGATCCGCTTCTTCGTAAATTGTGTGTCGCACATCTTGAATGGCACAATTAATTGCTAATACTTGCACATCAGGATTCATTTCGCGTAGACGTTGTCCGGCCACGACTGCTTTGGACTTCCCCACATCTTCGTCAAAATAGAGATACTGACGGCTAAGGTTTGAGAGCTCAATGGTATCAAAGTCAATTACTACAACTTTGCCAATTCCGGTGAGAACCAAGTCAACAGCTACAATGGTACCTAAGGCTCCAATGCCAGTGACAACAACAGTGGATTTTGAGAGTTTTTCCTGGTCCCACTTCTCAAGTAGCAATTGGCGAGCATAACGTTCAGTCCCAAGGTACACTGGTATTTTCTTGTGTTCCTCAGTAATTTGTTCATCCATGGGAGGTTTCACCTTCGTTGAATTTGGTCCCATCCTGCGTAGCGTTGAACCCAATCTTTAGCGGTTCGTTCGAATTTGACGGAGTCATTTTTTGCTTCCCGGGATGCTCGTTGATTCAATGGATCGTCTGGATTAGGGAAGTTCAAAAGGTTTCGAAGAGTTTCTATGACACCAGTTAGGGACATGCTAGGAAGCCAATCCTTTCCTAAGATGCCAACACACACTCGTCCTCGGTAAATATTCGGATGCCAAATTTTGGTCATGAAGCGAACTTGTGGCGGTTCATAGGGAAAAGCTCGGGGAACCGTGATCTGTAGGACAAATACTCCTCCATCATAAATACCAGTACCTAGTATGAATCCCTGCCATCGTCTCAGGTCGCCTTGGACAGGTTGGAACGACGGTTCCTCTGTTTCCATGTTTTTTGCTTCAAGGGCTAATCTAGCCCAATAGTCCTCTTCTGATAGCATGTGGACAGCGCCTCTTCCTAGATAAGCCGGTCCCCATTACCCTTACCAACTGCGTTTCCCGTAAATACCTTTTCGGTTGGTTGTACTAAAAATTGGATTCGCTTATGTAAACGCAGTAGAAGCAGGGAATCTACTGTCATTGAGAGGGGAGAAAAAACTGAGGGACGACTCAGATCGAAACCGTTTGGTTTAGTTAGTCTTAGCCGCCCTCGGTCCTCGTGATGAGGTATAATTTATCATGTGGGGTGATGCCGACACTCTTGATTGTCTGTTCATCGGTTAACTGCGCACCGCGATACGCAAGAATAACGATGTTAGCTGGGATCCTACGCATCGAAGCAACGCGGTTCCGAATCTCCCCAATAGTAGTATTGGGCTCGACTTCAAGAGCTATGGGGTCACTACCACCAATCGCTGGTACAACTTCTATTCGCATTATCAACCACCGACTATTTTCTAACCGGTTTCAACCTTCGTAGGCTTATACGGTTCCGACAGATAGGGCAGGACCCTTTCATCTTCACCCATTCAGCGAGATGCTGATAATGGGCGGGGTTACCGCAATTCGGGCAGTAGACCATCTGTTCGCCAGTCCGGATTGGGAGGCGACAGACACAACACATCTTAGCAGCCTTGGTCCAATCCCATTGGCCAATTTCCTTCACCGATGAGATGATGAACCGTCCTACTGATTGTGTCATGGTCTTGCCCCTTAGTCGGTTCCGCTCGGGCATCTCTACTAGATGCGTTCTTAAAAAACTATGGAAATACATCCTTCATGTAACTTTTTACCTATTTTCCGCAAATACAGCCAATGTGATAAAGATTTGGTTTCGAAAATTAAGCTTAAAAGTCTGGGGTGAGTAAAACTTGAACGAGAGCTTCGGGGGTTAATGTAGCCGTGTCCTCTGATCCACCAAAATACGCGATTGAAATCGAAGCTATCAAAACGCCTAAAGGCCTGGTCCCAACCGTTGAGTCCCTGAAGCGGATAGTACAAGGTCTGAACCTACTAGACTCAGACCTGGGACGGATGAATCTAAAGATGGAAGCTAACATTCGGGCCCTCCTCCGGGAGGTCAAAACACTTCAAAAGCTAGTCGCGGATGACACTATAGCTTCTGAATCCTCTGTTGAACGACTAGGTGTTCTCGTCGATCGATTTGAAACCTTTGAAAAAACAATGGACAAAGTAACTAAGAAAAAGCCCGAATCAGCGTCAGCAGATCTTAAGGAGCTACAACGAGAACTTGTTCCAACATTAACCCAAGCTGTTCAGCGCCTTGAAGAAATGATTACACTCTTTGAAACACGGTTTGAAGAATTCCTTCGTGAACTTCAAAGCAATATATTGGTCACAGTCCGCCAAGCGGTGAAAGATGAACCCCCGAAAACAAGATCGGCAACCAAACGCAAAACTAAGAGTAGTTCAACCTAGATGCCCTTGGTAAGTTCTAGTTGCCAAAGATTAAATGTCCGCTCTCACAAGCAGGATTCGAATATAGATATCATGGTGTGATTCTATGGCACAGGCTGTTAGAAGTCAACAAGAATTAGCGATTGCCCGCGAAGCACAATTAATGTATCGACGTGCACCCACCTTTACCCCTGTTGAGTCCAATCTTCGCCGATGGCGAGGAAAAATCAAAGGTGGACCTCGAAGTAAAGATGAGTTTCTCATAGAGATAATTGTGCCTCCGAACTTTCCCGCCCAACCGCCAGTTGCACGAATGCTAACTCCAACAAAGCATCCCCGGGTTGATTCTGAATCTGGGGCTATTCATCTCCGAATTGTCACCCAGTGGCAACCCCATTATCATGTCTACCAGGTGGTTAATAGTATCAAGGGTCTATTTGCCCGTGAACCTCCTGTGCCTGATGTAACCCGAGAAGCCCCCAAGGTGAAGATGCCTCCGGAGGAAGAAGTGCTGCAACAACGGTATCAACAGTTGGAACGCGAGGTTTCACGACTCACCAAAAAGGTTCAAGATCGTGACGAAAGGATTGCCCGAATGGCGGCTCAAATCGACACCGGCTCCATAACAACTGGCGAAGTCACTGATGAAGACGAAATGGATGCCCTAATTCTTCCTGCAGACGCTAAAGAACGCGAGAAGCTCGAACTGGAAAGCGAGAAGCTAGCGATCTCCGATCTGTTACAAAACCTTGAACAGAAATTCGATTCAGCAGAAATTAATTCCACCGAGTACACCAAACTGTACAAACGATACAAGAAACGACTTTACCAGATTGACAAGGCTCTCGAAAAATACGTCTAACTTATTCTATTTCAGAGGCGAATGCTATGGCCATGCGTGAGAAAAAACGACCAAAAAAAGGCAAGGTTGTCGAACTAGAAGCTGAATTGTATGGAACTATAGCAACCCTCGACAGCATCGCAGAAAAATTTGATGAAGGCGATTTACAGCCTGCTCTCTACAAACGACAATTCAAATCACTTGTTCGAGACACCATTAAAACACGCCAGCTATTGGAAGCCGAAGGCGAAACTTGGGGCGACTTTGTACAAGAGGAGAAAATTACTGAACGATTTCCCACCGCAGTTGAGAAATTACAAATTGGTGAGCGTGCTCCTGAAGGTGAAAAAACGGTCGAACTGACTCCTCAGACTTCAGTTCGAATGGCAGCCAAAACGGCGGATATCGTCTCGGACATGATCACACTCATTGATATTGCCAAACTCGGCGACGTTGCGAAAATGAGTCTGATTGTACCACTCTTGGATGACGCTATCATCCTGCTGACCAAGTATCCGAATTTTCCACCAGATTACTGGATATTGGTAGCAATTAAAGATTGGCGAAATCAACTCCAAGGGCGAGATCCTCAAGAAACCCTTTCGCCCGATGAAGCCAAACAACTCGAATTCCAAGCTGTTCGATGGTTAAACGATTTCAAGCGACGACTCCGAGAAATGGCGGCGGATGAATAGATGTTGAGGCAGAAAGCTGATGGCACACCCAATGCGTTCCTTTGCCGAAATGCGCGAACGGTTGGTGAACGCTATCAACAAAGCTAATCTGCGCATTAACGCCGAATACATCCTTGAAGATTTAGATGTGGTCGTTGCCTTTGCTGAAGCCATGCTAGGTCCCGATCATCAGGTTACCATAGAAGCCCAGGAATGGTACGAATACTTCTGGGTCAAATATGGAAACAATTTAACCCAACACGTGGAGGAATTAGAAGCGCGACGATTCGCGATGCGAGCCGAAACATGGCTCAACTACATTAGACAAATATGAGGAGGAACAACTCATGGGACTCTGGGAAATTGAAAAACAAATGGAAATGGATGCTGCCTATAAGAAAAAACGTGTCGAGCTCATGCTCAAAGAACTCGAGAACATGCTCCAAAGCATCTCCGAATTACGGGACAAAGCTGATGCATTTGAACAAACCTACGGGGAAGTCATCACCATCTCACCCGAATATAGTGAGAAGGCCGCTGCAATAGCCCATGAACTTGGCATCACCATGCCAGGCATCCCCTTTTCCGAGGATATGAAAAAGAAACCTGGACTCATGGAACGACTCACGGGTCGAGGACGCTTCTATGACGAATTAGGCCTCCAAATCCTAGATATCGCTAAACGACGTCGGGAAGCAACCGGTGGTATAATGACTTTAGCGGAGATAATCTTAATCGTCAATAAACAACGAAAGGCAAGTGTGTCCCAAGTCGACGTCGCGAAGGCAATACAAAACCTCGCATCAGCCAAACTCATACCCGGCATACGAAAGCTTCCATCAGGAATTCGTATCGTTGAGCTTGTTCCACGTGAATTAACCAATGACCAAGTTGCCGTCCTCTCCTTAGCTAGCCGTTCAGGCTATACAACACTGGAAGAGGTCATGAAAGAAACCCGATGGACGCAAGAACGCGCCGATGCTGCCCTCAAAAGCCTCGAATCGGTAGGTGCTGCCAAAGTAGATGAATCCTATGTTCACGGAAAAAGATTCTTCTTCCCTGGTCTCAATCCCGCCGATTAAAAAATCCGGGTTAAACTCTAAATAAGAACTTCAACCACTTCTTGTTCACGGTCCAGCCATTTTGCCTGTTTCCGTTCCACCAGTCGTTGGAGTATTATCCGCAGCTCAGACTTGGGTAAACTAGCCAGGTCCTTTCGATACTCTTTCAACTTGAACAACGTAAAGGTCGTTCTTCCTGTTTTCAACGCCCAATGACGGATTTCGTTCGCCCATTCCTCATCCGTTTTCCAAGTAATCCGAACGATGCCCTCTGCCTCATCAATCCACCGACCTAGTTCCTCTTTCACTAGAACCCCCAAAATAATTTTTACTGCTTTCATACGGTCAGGGCGAATATCGGCGAAAGGATCTAACATCACCAAGGTTCTGGTTGAAACAATGTGTAAAAGCATTTCACGGCAATAATCAACGGTAAATCCCGCCCATTCCGCCCCCCATTGTTCGATATCATCATTTGAGGTGGGGATGACAAACATGAAACCATACCGTCCCCGTTTAGCAATCCACACAAAACGCCGACCCAGTTTCTCAACAGCTTTACGGGCGAGCTCTTCAAGTTGTTTTTCTTCTTCTTCGGTTACTGGTACAACGACGACAGCTTTCTCATCCTCTTCTTCGACGCTAGCCATCTGTTCTCGGGTCTTTCTAAGAAGGTCTAACCAGTCCTCTTCCGTGAGTTCCACATCTGCTCGGAGCACATCCTTCTCTTTCTCTTTGACGCGTTCCCTGGTCTTTTCCTTCGACACCTTCAATCCCCTATGACCCATGCGTGTTATCCCATTCAATATACCTAGCCTTTTCGGCTGGTGACACCACCGATCGAATGTTTTTCAAAGCACCCAAAAAATCTTGGAGATTCACAGAACGCGCCATAATCTCTTTATCGCGAATTGCACCCGATGCATCTAAATCACGAATCGGTTGGAGTGACGCTTCCCGACAGATCAGCGCAATATCTGATCCCGCATACCCATCTGTCTTCTCACCAAGGAAGTTAAAGTCCACATCCGGCGCCAAATCAATCCCCTTCGTATGAATCTCAAAAATCCGCACTCGGGCTTCAAACTCCGGAATTGGCACTAAAATCCGGCGTTCAAATCGTCGACGAAAAGCCGCATCCAGATCCCACGGGCGATTGGTTGCACCCAACACGACGATATGGTCACCTTTCTTACTTTTCATCCCATCCATTTCAATCAAGAATTGAGTTTTCAGGCGCCGCTCACCACCCACCTGATCTGCACCCCGCTCAGCAGTCAATGCATCTACTTCATCCATAAACACAATCGCAGGCTGCTCCTTGCGTGCAGAAGTAAAGAGATTCTTAACCAATCGCTCTGATTCACCCAACCATTTAGATACCAGAGATGCCGCATCTGCATTGAAGAATGTGCATCCCGCTTCATTCGCCACCGCTTTCGCAATCAACGTCTTTCCACAGCCAGGAGGACCAAAAAGCAACACACCTTTCCAAGGACGGCGTGCCCCTGTGAATAAATCTGGTCGCAACAAGGGCAAAATAACGGATTCCCGGAGCGCTTGTTTTGCTTCTTCGAGGTTCGCCACATCTTCCCATTTGACATCCGGTTTTTCCTTGATAATCATACTGTCGATGTCTTCTTGCAGCTCCTTCTCTTCCTGGTCCTCTATCTCTACCCCCTCAAAATCAGGTGCAGGACCACCCGCAGGGAGCTTCGAACTCCGTAACGTCTTAGCTCGCGCTACATACTGATCAGCGCGCTCTAACGCAATCCGGCGAAGCTGTGGGTTCTTGGAGACTTTCATCACGCGCACAAGGATATCCGCGGCTTCGATGTATTTCGACATCGCCGCAGAGCGCTTCCCCTGCCGATCTAAGACTAAGGCTTCATTAGCTTTCGATTCGGCAAGCTGAAACATCGCAGAACTTGTCAATTCCCATCAACCTAATATGAACACTTAACTTATCTCTGGAAAACGCCTTCTTTAGTCTTTGCGGGTACGCACCAGTGCATACGAATTTTTGCGGGCTAGCTTTCAAACCACATATTTCGCTTGTAAGATTAATACCGAAGGTGTATGTGGAAAGAGAGCTACCGCTTTTCAGGTATTACTATGATAAATCCGGCTGTCATTGTCATCAGTCAATGTACGTCATCATCTCTCTGTTACAGCCTTTAGTCGTTCATATGCATCAGAACTCTCTGAAAATGGACATACCTTCACACAAACCGAGCACCCAAAGTACTGTGCAAAATATTCGAAACAATCCTGTTGAGAGATATTAGTTATTCGACCTGAATCATGCCGTATGGAGTCTTCCAGTATTGCTTTTGGCGGGCACTGCTTGATGCATATCCCGCAAATTTTGCAGTAATCTGCAATCCATTCATGGTCGTTTGAATCCGCGAATGGTAGATTCTCAATGCTCGTATAGACGGCTGCTAACCTCACTCTGGGACCAAAATCCCGAGTTATCAGGAGACCGTGTTTTCCAACCCAACCGATTCCAGCTTTCTGAGCTAGAGGAGGAAAGAGGACCAATCCACCAAGTGGATGATCTGCCTGAGCCGCATAACCCTGTTCTCTGAGGAACCCAGCAATTCTATTGGCTGCCTTTCCCAGATCGTCATAGGTCCCGAACACCATATTCATGGTCGCTTGGCTTGGGGCTTTGTTGATTTTCTCTTTACTCATCTCCATTGCAAGAATGATGGCATTATCATAGAGAACTCC
>JBHLPI010000042.1:0-16297 GCA_048939595.1 Promethearchaeota archaeon
CCTTACGCCGCCATGCTCATCCAAGAAGTCGTGGATATCATGGCTATTGGAGGGAATATGTGGACACTAGCCCAAGGAATGCACATCCATCCCGCACTCACTGAACTCATTGTATCTGCACTTGGTAACCTGTATGATCCTTCTCATACCCACCATCATAATCATGACCACTAAATGGAGTCCACTCAAATGAGCTCTAAAATCATCGTTATCATCGTCTCAGGAGAGAAAGGTGTAGTTCAAACAGCCCTTATGTATGCTAAAAACACCATCAAATATGGATGGCTTGATGACATCAAAACCATACTCTTCGGTCCATCCGAACAGCTAATAGCGACCGACTCAGAACTCGCTTCCGATGTACGCGAACTCTGCAGCAAGACTGAGGGAATTGCATGCAAATTTATATCTGACAGCGAAGGAACCTCAGAATCATTAGGTAAACTCGGTCTGAAAATCGAATATGTTGGCACTGTAATTGCTGATCTAATAAAACAAGGTTACATACCAATGGTCTGGTAATCACTAGCCGTCCTCAGATAGCAATACAGGTCTCTGTCCGATTAACTCCATCTACACTATGAATGCCTTCCATTAATTGCCGAAGATCCTCAGTGGAGGGAAGAACTGCATACGCAATCACATCATAAGGTCCAGTGACAACATTCGAGCGATCAATTCCTGTTATCTTTCCAATCGCTTGAGCCACATCCCAGACTTTCCCTGCTTCGACACGAATTAGAATATAGACCACAACGGGCAACTCATTCACCAGTACTAGATATTATCCATCCAAGATATTAATCTGATAGATGTCTCCAGAAACACATTATCTTCCTAATCAGGTTGAATGTTTATGTCAACATCAACAAAATCTGAGAAGAATGAGATCTTCACCATTATTCATAATCGTCGTTCTATCCGGCAATTCCTCGACCAACCCGTCTCAGACGACACTTTGAACCAAATTCTAACTGCAGGATTTCGTGCTCCTTTTGCAGCACAACTGTGCAGCGTAGTGTATACACGGGATAAGAAAAAGATCAAAGCCTTTCGTTCAATGGGAGTGTATCCAACTACAAAGGTGCTACTGGTTTTTCTCATCGATTTATATCGTCATGAAAAGGTCATGAAACAACGGGGTCATACTTATAATTTTGATGATGCCTTTACTCTTTGGTTGGGATTGCAGGATGTCTCTCTTGTAGTCGAAAACCTCATTCTCGCCGCTGAGGCAGTAGGGCTGGGGTCAGTCCTCTTGGGAGCAGCACCTCAATTTATAGACCAGCTAGTTGACCATTTCATTATACCTAAACGCGCCTATCCAGTTGTGGGGTTGTGTCTTGGATACCCAGATTCTACTGAGCACACTGAAGTGCGCCCCCGATATCCTTTGAGTTTTAGTGCCTTTGAAGACAGCTACCAAGATGTTAAAGGCGAAGAATTACTGACTGCAATGAAAGTGATGGATGAGGGCTATTTGGCGCAGAATTATTATGTCGAACGAAAAATCAAGATTCCTTTAGCTGAGGGACCTGACCTCATTGACTTTGATACGTATTCATGGTGTGAACATATTTCGCGCAAGTTCATTCATGGAGGCTGGTCTAAAATTCCTCTTCTCGATAGACTTCGAAAACATGGATTCGTCTTCGAATAAGTACCGACTAGCCCGGAAAGTGTGGTCCAGACAACACAGGGAACTGATCCATTTGGGTTTTCAATGCTGCAAGCTTATTCAATAATTCCTGGTGCATTGCGGTAATACTCATAATCACGGTCCCATCTAGACTCTGTTTTTCAGCAAGCATCCCTGCTTCCTCTTGAAGTCGACCTGCGACACTAACCATATCTGCGAGGCGCTGAATCATGCTTTTCATTAGTGTATTAGTATCACTAATGATTACTCGTTCAGAGCGAAAGATAGTTTTCACGTCAAATGCATTAAAACTAAGGGGAGTCTCCTTATACTGCTCAATGACCTCTGGAGCATATGATTGGAGAAAGAGGGAACTTAACTTATTCAGAGCATGATTGAGTTCGAATTCATCATGATCATTTGATGAAAGAATCACGAACACTAAATTCTCGAAGACGTTGAAAGCCATTTTCAGCTGAAGAAGACGAATTCGTTCTAAGGCCCCTGCATTCCGCATTACATTCACCATTGTCACTGCAAGTGAAGAAAACACAGGCGGGTCCATACCAATCGCGGCGAGTTGGCTTTTTCCCGCAGGGGCTAGATGAAAGAGTGGAGTTTCGCTTTGTCGGTGAATAATAAGGATATCATGAATCATAACGAGCACAACGTTCAATCAGATAAGACTTCTATTAGCAGATGCCTAGCTGACTGATTGTTTGTAATCTCTTAAATCGATTCCTTCATACCAATCCTGAACTTGTAATGTTTTAAGAAAAACAGTATTCGAATAGCAGTCTGTAGTATATTTTCAATTCGCTAATTGGTCGCTTGTAGTCTCTGTCTCCGTTTAATTAAATATACACAAGGTAAGGAGATGGTGATTCCTACAGGTAGTGTTAGCATCCAACCGAGTTGCAATACTAATGTCGGGTTTGATTCTGAATCAATGAGGGATGGGAGAACATAGCTCAGGATTAGTGCCACAAAGGGGACTCCTTCTGGTTGTTCGGCTGTGACAACGATAACAAGGTCATACTTGGGTATCACAAAAATACCCTGACCTCCTGCACCAAAGGCAGCATAACCACCAATGAAAGGAAAGGTTATCCAATGATAGCCATATCCGTATCCAGGCCAGAAACTCGTATGAGTAGAGGTTGATTTAGCAATCCAGTCAGTGGAAATGACTTGTTGATCCTCCCAGCGTCCCTTATGTAAATAGAGGAATCCGTATTTTGCCATATCACGAGGTAACAGTTCCATTCCAAATCCGCCATAATTACTACCTTGGGTATCTGATTCCCAGTAGTATCGGCTGATTCCTAGGGGTTGAAAAAGATTCTCTGCGGCGAATTCGAGAGCAGTTTGACCAGTGGTGCGAGTGATGAGAGTTGTAAGCATAGATGAAGCCCCGGTATTATAATACCAGCGTTGATCAGGAGCTGACGCCATTGGAAGATCCAAGAAAAACTGGACACGGTCTTCACTAGCAAACCACTGCACAAATGAATTTCGTGGGTCATCATAAGAGTAGGAACCTTCATCCCACTGTAAACCTGTTTTCATTGTTAAGAGATCACGGATGATCATCGACTCTTTCCATGAACTGGGATTATCGAATGTCCTGTTAGGGAAATACCCAAGAACCGAATCCTGAATACTGCCGATATATCCATGATCAACGGCGATGCCAAACAATCCTGCAGTGACACTTTTAGTCACTGACGCTATGAAATGTAAAGTATCTTGATCATAAACCGGATTGGGGTAAGACTCAAAGACAATGTATCCATGGCGGACCACAATAAAGGAATTGTAGCAGATTTGAACACTGTGTAATTCCATCTCCAGTTGATCCAGTAACTGTGAGTTCATTCCTTGAGGCGCGGGTGATGAGGTTCGCCAACCATGAGTAGGCCAATAATCAGGCTCTACTGGGCTAGAGTGCTTTTGCGGAGTGGGTAGTGTTACACTTAACGGAATTAAGAGAAACACTAAGATGAAGGGAAGCCACACACTCACCTTCAAAAGCCAAGCCTCCTTCAGAAGCACTCTGGAAGAGTGTGTTAAAAGCTGAATGGTTAAGGCAATTCGGGAACAAGTAGATCATAATTCCGCCTGAACTCTGCGTACATATCTATGATAATTATGGTTTGTAATCGAACTGGCATGCCCTGCTGCAGTGGCAAGAGCCAGCCGAAGACGCTGCACCTCCTGGTAGAGCCCCAAAATCATCGACATAAACACGGCTTCCGAGGGGCATGGGCGTGCCACAGCGCTGGCTGCATCCGCGTAGGTCCTGGCATATACGAATAGGTTGTCAAACGCAGATTGCTCGTCAGCACGTAAGGCGGCGCGGAAAAGTCCCCAACGACGGCGTTCTTTCTCTAGCTGCAATCGATAGGTAGGTACTGTACGTCCCATCAGGCACACCACTAGCGTGTGACAAGACACACGGCTAAAAACGGCACCAGCTTCGTGCAAGAAATGCCCCGTGAACACGGAATAATCGTCCAGTTCTTGCTTATGTACCTAAGGGGTGCCGGTGAAACAAACAGCGTCTCAGGTTGGACAACCGGCGTATTGCACTTGGAGGTTTTTCAGACGCCCATCGCGAAGATCGTTTGATGAGAAATTAAATGCCATTAATTTCATTCACGCATTTAATCTGCGGCGGCAGCTCCAGTGATGATTTCCCGAACACGTTCAGCAAAGGGATCCTGTTCAGCGGGTAAGATTATTGTGTCCCTCTCTAAGACGTGAAGAGAAAGTTGATCGCCACTCTTTATTATACGAGTTGCATCGATTTCGGCTTGCGCAAGATTTGAGCCCCCAATATCGGCACGTACATCATTATACCGACCAGTAAAGACAACGCTAACTACTTTGCCTGGTATTGTGTTAAAACTTTCTTCGGGTGTTCGAACCTTGAAATCCTCTGGCCGAATAGCGACAAAAGCTTCTTGACCCTTTTTGAAGGTATAGCCTGTTACTGGTGTTCGACCACTTAATTCCAGTCCCCAAGGTGTCTTCCCTTTAATTTCGCCACCATTTGGTTGGGTAATAGTAATTGGAAGGAAAGTGCTTGATCCAATGAAATCAGCGACGAAAAGATTCTGAGGTTCCTCATATATTTCCCGTGGATTACCAAGTTGCATTAGCTTTCCATAATTCAATATAGCGACGCGACTGGAAATACTCAAAGCTTCTTCCTGATCATGCGTCACATAAATGGTTGTAGTTCCAAACTCTTGTTGAATACGCTTCAACTCGTGTCGCATTTCAAGACGTAGCTTTGCATCGAGATTACTTAACGGTTCATCAAGCAATAGTACATGCGGATTAATCACCAATGCCCGAGCAAGAGCAACACGTTGTTGTTGACCACCACTAAGTTGAAAAGGCGTACGGTCTTCAAAACCACCAAGTCGTACTGCTTCAAGAATCTCATGGACTCGTTTTTCGATTTCACTTTTCGGAAGTTTTCGGATTTTCAATCCAAAGGCAACATTATCAAATACGCGCATGTGTGGCCAGATGGCATAATTTTGAAAAACCATGCCAGTCTCGCGTTTGTGAGGAGGTAGATTTGTCACATCATTTTCATCGAAGAATACTTGACCCTCATCAGGATGATAGAACCCCGCAACTACTCGAAGAAGGGTCGTTTTTCCACAACCAGAGGGACCAAGTAAAGTGAACAACTCGCCTTCATCTATTTCAATTGAAACATCATCTACCGCTACAACTTCACCAAAGGTCTTGGTGATGTCCTTCAAATTGATATTTACCATTTTTATATCACCCAATTTTTAGATTCCAATTAGTGCTTCTGACCGACGCTTCAAGACAATATTTACGATTGCCATCACAATAATTTGAATAACCATTAATAGCACACCCATTGCAGCAGCCATGGATTGGCCCATTGCAATTGCTCCCAGAGCAGACTGCATTTTCCAAGTTATAGGTCCCCAAGTAGAATTGATATCTCCTAACACAATACTCGTGCTAACTTCTGACATACAATAGACAAATGACATCATTGCTCCGGCTAAGATGCTTGCTCCAATTATGGGGAGAACGATTCCACCAAAAACTCGTACACGGCTCGCACCAAGATTCTGCGCAGCCTCTTCGAGTTCAACATGAGTCTGTTGCAGTCCAGCATATGTTGACCGAACGGTGAACGGGAATTTACGAACTGTATATGAGAATGTTATCAAGAATATCGGTGAAAAGAATAGAACCGGACTTAGAAATAGATTGAAGGGAGGGGCATTTGAGAAAAAGATGAGATACCCGATTGCAATAACAATTCCTGGTAGAGCAATGGGCATCGTAACAAGGAGATCTAATGCTTCACGTCCTGGTATTTTTTTCCTCGCAACTATATAGGCGGCCCCTGTCCCAACAAGCACAATAATGACTACGGCAACTGCACTATACATCAAACTATTCACAATTGATCCAAAGAACTCAGGGTCAACAAACATCCTTAGGAAGTTACCAATCCAGAAAGTGGTAGGAATGGGATCACCCGTCCCCCATGATCCAGGTGCAGCAAATGCAAGTAAGAATACACCTATGTGTGGAAGGAGTGCAAAGGCAAGTACTACGATAATAAAACCGTAGAAGATAAGGTAATGGAACCATCGGGCTTTGGTAAATCGTGGATTCCACGTTCCACCTTTACTCATCATTGCATAATGTCGTAAAGACATGTAACGACGAATAAAGAAGAAACTGATCATGGCGATGATAAGTAGAATAACACCCAAGGCTGTAGCGATTCCTTCCACTGTGCCAGTTGGGGCCCATATATTGTCAAATATTTGATAAGTCAAAGTGTGCTTTACTTGAGTACTCCCTTCATAGACAATCAGTGTCCCTAAATCTTCAATGGCTAAAATAAAGGTGAGAATTGCACCAGCTTCAATTCCAGGTAATGCTAATGGAAATGTTACTTTTCTAAAAAGTGTGAATCCTTTTGCACCCATATTCTCAGCAGATTCTTCTAAAGTCGGATCAATATTCTGGAAGGCCCCATAAGCTGAGAGATATGTGAGAGAGAAGAAATGAAGCGTCTGAACTAATATCACTGCAGCTAAGCCATCAATGACAATTCTGAACCCAAAGACTGAGTATAGAAAATAATTGATAGTACCATCAAGACTAATCATTCGTAACAGTCCAACAGCGCCTACAAAGGGTATGGCAAGGAGGGGAACTAGAAGTGCAATACGTAGAATCGTTTTCCCGCGAAACTCATAGCGAGCCATGATAAACGCTAAAACGACTCCAATCGATGTAGCAAAAATAGTTGTTAGGAAAGCAGAGTACAATGAATTAATAATAGATCCAGCATCGACACCAGCAATATAGAACGCAGATGCGCCTGGTGACCAATCAATAAAACGCCCCTGTACCTCAAAGAGCCAACCAATGTGATGGTAGTGAAGAGGAACAACGTTGGTTCCCATAATTGCTTGCAATGTAGCCCAGGCATTCTCAGCTGTAACAGGGTTGCGAAGTCCATCAACTGCTTCTGCTATTGGGGCTAAACCAGGAAAAAGCTGTGTCATTGGCCAGTGAATGGAGGTGGCAAAGACTTCGTTTATCCAATATATGGAAATTTGCCCTTCAAACGTAAACGCAGTAATCATCACCGTCGCTATGGGAGCAAGTAAAAAGATGGAAAACAATACAAGAACAGCGATTAATTGTATATTTGAGAACCAGTCCATTTCACGTCGGAAGAGGAAAAATTGATTCTCGAGCTTATCCTTATACTCTCTTGCTCGGAGGCGCAAGGCAGATCCGCTTATTAAATTGCGCCATTTCTCCTCAAATGTGGAATCATACTGTTCAGATTCTGTTGTTTTAGATTCTGAATTCGTCACTCATTCCACCGACTTTCAAGTCGTTTTAGGCAGGGAAGTGAATTTTTAGTGTGTATCTTCCTTAAATAATCATATACTCGAATAAAAAAAAGTAGAGGGAGAAGGAAGTGAATTACTCCCTTCTTCGGCGAACATAGAGCCCGATTCCTAACGCAGCAGCAACACCGATGACCAGAGAGATGGCAGGAAAGCCCGGAATCGGTGGAGGAGGTGCACCAGGTCCTGTTGGAATCAGACTACGCACATAGTCATATTGGTCATTCGCTGCATCAGTCCAAGTACTCTGCATATTGCTTCGGAACGAGGAACTTGAGCCCATCTGTCCATTAATCGAAATAGCGTAAGACTCGTTAAACGTGTTTGCTCCATCGTTCCAACTTACTGGTGCTGCCATCATTCCAGCAAAATCTTCAGCTTCAGTCTCAGTGATCCATCCGGCACTAAGAGCATCGAGAATCGCGCCCCAGCAATCAACAAGTTTTTCATGTGCATCAGTAATTACCGATTCAAAGTAGAACATCAAAGAGTATTCGTAGGAGAGAGAGAGGGGATCATCAAATTCAATGCTGAGGTTTTGCAAAGTTGTATTATAGAATGCGTAGAGATCATCACGTGCTCCTAATGAAGGATTGATGGGATTCAGTTTGTCAAGGAGAAAGGCGTCCTCCAGAATCGGCATACGGTTAATGTCCTCATGAAGCCAGATTTGCTGACCTTCCGGACTTAGAACCCAGTCGATGAACGACTCGGACGCATTTGCTATACTAGTTCCAGTAGTACAAAGTGCAATGGGATCACCATTAATGATTGATCCATTTTGGGGAATAATATACTCTGTTCCTGGATTCCGTAAGGCTGTTGTGTAGCCATAGAAGTCAATGGACATAGAGACTCCAACTTCCCCGACTTCAACTGCATTTTGTGTTTCAACGGATCCACTGTAAATCCGACCATTTGCAGCCATGCGGCTAAGGGTTTCCCAGCCCTTCTCCCAACCGAATCGTTGGAGAATGATCTCATAGATCTTTGTGTTACTCGTTGTGCCCGGAGAGTTTCCCATGGCAACCGTAGGTGCCGGTAAAAGGCCGCCAAACTCGAAGCTGGTCAGATTTTCCCAGTGAGTTGGATAAGGAAGACCCTTATCATCAAGCCAGGGTTTGTTAATCGTGAACCCAAATGAGCTGATTGCGGCAGCAGCCCAGATAACATCCATGTTCTCATCGAAGCGTTTCATTGGAGAACCGGCCATATCATCAGGGATGCGGCTCATGACTGAATCCATATATGTGCTGTTCATCGGTTTGAGATATCCGAGCATGTCAATCGTGTCGAAAAGAGAGGGCCCACCACCCCAGGCGATATCCGGATTATATGTGGGAATTACTGTTGGCCAGTATTCGGCACCAGGTTGGGTCCACTGAATGTCGACAATATTATTGTCAGTAGCTTGTTGACTTGCAAGGAACGCTGTCTCCATATATAGCTGTATAGTTGTGCTATGCCGTGTAATAATTTTCAACGTCACTGGTTGCATCTTTCCATTTGGAGTTGGATTGGATTCCAGTGCAAATGATTCATTGGGAGTTAACTTATCTGTCGTTATTGAGGTATTGGATGAAATAGCCGAAACTGAATTGTTACTTAGGACAATGGTTCCGCTAAAGACAAGTACCCCCAAGAAGAACAGTGTGAATAACTGCGTTTTACGAATTGGTGAGAGCATAAATTTTCCACACTCAAAGAGTATTCGACGTCACTCTCTTATATACTATGACGTCATGTACTGATTTCCCTGAATTATGCCTGCTTTTAACTTTTCCCAATCTGCATTGTATAATCGGCTGTACTACGCTTTAGAACACCTTTCAAACCTTCACATTACTCGGGTTTTGCTCTGCGGAATCGAATGAAATAAACAACTCCACCAATAATGACGACAACCCCAACTACGCCACCAGCCATCAAGACTAAGGTCCAATTAATAGGTGGTGGGGGAGGAGGTGGGGGAGGAGTTGTAGTTGGAGGTATTGAGACAGTAACATTTTGGGTATTACTCCAGTCACTCGCCGCTAAATCATTATCAACTGATTGAACACGGAAGAAGTAAGTGTTGTTAGTCAAGCCATAAATGGTCGTTGTTGTTCCAGTAGCATCTTCTTCATTGAGGATATTGGTGAAATCACTATCATCACTGACTTGCACCGTATAGTAATCGATAGTTCCATCATCGTCAACACTAGATGTCCAACCTAAGGTGACATTCCCCGTCAAACTTACTTCACCAGGATTCGCTAAAATCGGTGGACTCGGTTGACTAGTCACAAGGAAGCTATATTGAGATGAAGTTGTTATTTGCCCGGAAAAATCAGTGGCTAAAACAGAAAAGACCAAAGTTGTTCGAGTTACAAAAAACTGGTAATAACGGAATAGATCAGTACCAACTTGGCTCATTCGTACTAGCGAAAATGGATTCGAATCTATCGATAGGTTGAGTTCAACGCGTTCAACTCCACTTATCGGATTCGTTACTTCTGAAAATATTTGCGAAACGGTCTCTGTAAACCCTGGGTCAGGATAGGTGACACTTTCAATGGTAGGTGACTGGGCATTACTTGGAAAAACCCGAAGCGTTGCTACTCCATCAACAGGAACATCAACGCTTGCCCGAAGGAACCAGGATGTACTTCCATTACTCGTAGAAATTGAGGTTCCACCATCAATTTGATAGATATCAGGTCCACTTAATGGTTCGAGTAAGAAATCTACTTGTTGGTCAATTAGCGGAGTTGTCAAATTATTAATAATTTGCATATACCCGCCTGAGACTTGTGAGAGAAAACTAGTTCGCTGGCGATTGACCTTAACCTCATCCCAAGGTTGAGACCAGTTCCAGTTAGTCCAACTCCAAGAAGTTAGATTATTCTTCTCAAAGACCAATCTTCGAAATCCGTTGCGATGATGACCAGGATCAGTTGGAAGCGTCCATACAGATCCGCCGAGGGTGGTAGTTAAAATGAAGTGCGTACCATTGATTAGATCCACTCGATCATTGTGACGATGACCACTCAGATATACTGTCATATTGTTTTCACGAGCGATACGTTGAAGCTCAACTGCTTCATCGTATTGCATGAAGTAATCGTCTGAATCAGGTTGAATCATTGGGGCGTGTCCAGCCACAATCTTAGTTTTCGCTGAACTTGCTGCTAAATCTCTTTCAATCCATCCTAGTTGTGTGAAATTAAAGCGATAATTGCTTGCGGTTTGTTGATAGGTATTAGCCATAATGATGAATATATCAGGTCCAATAGTAGCCGTATAGTAATCAGTTCCAAAGAAGGATTTGTATAGGCGAAAGGTGGGACCTGTGCTATCACGATCGTGATTACCAGGTCCTACTAGATAGGGAACGCGGCTTTCCCGCATGACGTTCCGTAGATATTGAAATGAACCTTCTTCGCCATCATCAGTGCAATCACCCGTTAGAATCATCAGGTCAGCTCCAGCAAGAGCCGCCTGATATTGTGCACCTCGGAGTTTAGTACTGTAATCACCTGATTGCGGAAAGAAGTGAGTATCTGTAACGTGGACAATAGTGAAGTTTTCAGAGAATGAATGGCGGACTTGTACAGCATTCCATTCTTGGATATTTAATTGAGAAAGCCCATCTGAAATCGTAACATTGAGGTTGTACAAATCCCAGGCTGCATTTCCAGGGATACTGATATTGACACTCCAAATACCTGTTGTACTATTGAAACTTGGTGTTCCATGTGTGATAGAATAGGATTGATATTCCCTGAAGAGTGTGAAATCCCATGAAGAGATATTATTTGGACCACGAAGTTGCACTTCTACCAGTGAACCATTCAAGACTATTGCAGCTCGACCAATGTTTGGGTAAATCAACTGAGCGCTGATTCCCATAGGGGCTGAAGAGAACTTTGGAGGTTCCTCTTCTGGATAAACTGAAAACCTTGAGAAGAGAGGGCCAAACAATACACTCAATAATAAAGGCACAATCAATAGAATTGCGATGAATTTCGTGGGACTAAATAATCGCATATTACCGCCACCCTCAAAGCATCTGATATAACAAGAATAAGTACCTTCCTGTTCTACGGGAATAGATTCATTTCCAAAGATATACTGCATTTAGATAAGGGAGCCAAGTCTTTTTACTAGATAAAAGTCGATTCTTTTTTTGCCTTCTTTACCTGAACACAATTGACTCAGGGGATAGTAAGCCTTTAAAGGATAGCAAACGTAGCTTGACCGCATCCCCTAAAGGTTTGAAACCTAAGGAGTGAAACGGAAAATTGAATAAAAAATTAATGAGTGCACTTATTGCAACAGTCCTTGTATTCGGCATGTTCGCAGTGTTTACACCCCAAGCACCCGCTGATCCTTCAGGAAAGGTCGTCGTATTTGTTACCGGTTATGGTATAGGTACAAATGGTCTTTCCGAGATTCAGACTTGGCTTGAGGGGCTCGGGGCAACTGTCCGCATTGCTACTGTGTTGAATGCTACGGTTCTATCTGGTGCAGATGCCCTTATATTGGCTGGACCATATGGTCCCGCTACGGGCATAGAGGAATTTAATGCAACTAATGCCCCTGGGTTCTTCCAAACCATCTGGAATTGGTGGAACGGTACTGCTGGTGGCGTCGGTGGTGGAAAATTCCTTTGGGTTGGCAGCGACTCTGACTATGGAGGTCGTGACTGGATTGCTGGTAATACCAGTTTAGTCCTTGAAACCGTTGGAAGTCATCTTCGGCACGAACCTACCTCCATTGAAGATCCTATCTCCAACTGCCAAGCATCATACCGAGTTGTACCGAATGTCACCGTTACTACCGGTGATGCTGCAACCATTACAGCAGGCATTACACACGGTGCCCTCTTCCATGGTCCTACTCTTCTGTATGGTGTCAATGGAACTGGACATGATGTTGCCTTGCACAATAACAGCATTCCTGGCGTGTTCAACATTCTCCTCACCAATGATACGGGTGTCGTGGTGGACGGCAATCCCCTTATTCCCCCACTAACTGTCACTGATGCTCAAATTGGCAACTTTGTCATGATGGCGGGAGAGAAAGATATTGGTTACTTTAGCAACAACCGTGTAATTGCAACCGGAGCGTCACCCTATGGCGACTATGAACCCATGTGGACTGACACCTATTACTCCACATACATGAACGGCTCGACCCTCGTCAAGCAAGCGATTCTGTGGGGTCTTGAGGCTACATCCGTCATTGTCCCAGGTCCACCCTCAACCCCAATTCTTGTTGGTCCAAGTGAAGTATATGACGGATTAATCCAAGTTAACTGGACCGGAGCAATCGACGATACTGGTATTCTTCGCTACACCGTTGTCATGAGCAATAGTTCAACTTTTGCTATTGCCGTGATTGCTGTGAATGTTAGTGGAATGACTCATACCCACACCTTTGATGTCACAGGATTCGGTGCAGGAACCTACTACTTCCATGTGCGAGCCGTAGACACTGAAGAAAACGCAGGTGAGTGGAGTAACATGGTCTCAACGACATACACTATTATCATACCACCACCGCCACCAATTCCTGGCTTCCCATTTGAAGCTATTATCCTGGGATTAGCGGCAATCATCGTTCCAGTGATCGTCATTCGCCGGCGTCGCAAGTAGACAATAACACCTGCACTTGTTGCAAGATCAACAGAAAAAGGGAGAACACCTTTGGGTCGTTCTCCTACCCTTCTCTTTTTTTGATATTATTCTTCTCTTGCCCTTGTAATCTTACGCCAGTGTCTCCAAAGGAAGATCCCTACAAAGAAGAATCCAAGAAATCCTATACTGAAGATGTCAAGTAGGTATAAACCAATTAAAGTAATGACCCACGGGATTATGGGTAAGAGCCCTGAAATGGACATAGCAATAGTTAGCCATATGAAACCACTGGCCAGAAATGAAAGATGCAGAAAGAAAAGAATTGTTTCACCACGTAGTTCATGTAACCGGTATAGTTGCATAAATGAAATCGCTGCAATGAAAGAGAAAATCGTTAACGAAACAGAACACCACCCTAGAAAGGAAACAAGCGTATCATACAGCACTAATCCCCATGCGGGATCAATGAAGACTGTAATATTACTCATCAGCCATTGAAGATCAGCCAGCATTACTAAAAGCATGCTAGGTATCCATGCAAGCTGAGCGTACCAGAGCGTCGAAATCTCGTATCGTCGTTCATATGACCGCAAAACCATTGTAATACCAATAATGAGAACTAGGACTAACAGAAGACTAAGAATATTAACTACAGCTGCAATTACCACAGGAAGCGGAAAAATCCCATTGATAACCCATTTCATAGCCAACAAGGAATAGATGATTAGAAAAATCGGAGCCCATAGACGAATGATACCGACCCGTTTGGGACTTAGGAAACGAATAATCGGGGAGAAAATTGAATACTTCGTAGCAGGAGCGAAAATTAACAAGCAAAGGAAGGCACTCAATGCAAGAATGCCGAAGCCAATGAAAGTCACCCAACCCAGACCATTGATAAAAAAGAGCATGGCTGCACCAAAGGCAAATCGCTCTTTACCTCCGAGCTGTTTGCGTACGCTAAAGAAGAACATCCCCCAAAATAGAGACACCACCATGATACCATAAATTGAAAAGAACCAATAAACAAGCCCGATTGTTAAGCCTAAAGCCACAAGGATTTGACTAACCCCATAAAAAGCCCAAGTCACCCATGTGAGAAAAACAATGGAATAGGTAAGCCATGAGCTAGGAGCATTTAATTCCATCCGGACGGCGAGAAAACCAAAGCTGAAACAGACACCGGCAATAATACTGAGAACAGCCATTCCGCTAGCAATAATAGTTGAAAAAGCCCCGTATGTGGAGGGGGGTGTGTAATAGATTAGGAGCGCTAGAAGTCCATACCCTACCAGCAGAATACTCCCGAGGAATCCGATATCAGACCATTTTGACTCCATATAGGCACCGTTCCGTATTCTGCCTACTAAGTGCTCTTTAGGCTTTTCTATTAAGAGAATAAGTCAAGCAAAACTCCTACCTTGTCAGTTCTTTTAGCGTTTCGCACATTATTTATGGATGTTAATCAGTAGATGTGGCACTTGTTCGAAAAATATGGGAAGTGACTTTGTGACAAGAAAATCGGCAAAAGCCTTGTTCCTAATATTATTCCTGGGTTTGGGTTTATTCTTTACTTTACCACACTTTCCCCAAACTCAGGCATGGGGATTAGCCACGCACATGTGGCTCACCGATGAAGCTATCGATGCATTACCTTCAGACAGTTGGAAAGATGCATTCGAGTATTTTGCAAGCGATATAAAGAGCGGTTCAATAACCCCAGATACCGTATGGCAAGATTGGGATAATCACCTCTACTACCCAATAACACAGCAATACACCGCTCATATCGCAACCGAGCGCTGGTTCAACTACATGGTCAACAACCTTTCCATGGGAAATTGGAAAGAAGGAATGTTTGCCGCTGGTGTGATGAGTCACTATTACGCCGACCCAAATATCCCTATTCATACTGATGCAAACTGGCCAGGTCATTCAGTCTTAGAAGGCGATATCAATGACCACTTGGCCACATTCAATATTTCCATCCCTGCCCCACAAATTGTTTCAGATCCAAGACAGGCTGTGGTTGATGCTGCAACAACATCTCATGACTATTACAATGATTGTCGAGCGCTTTACCCCGATTACACTCAACCAATACCGAGCCCTTTAACCTCAAATGGGAGCTTCCATGATATGATCGAGACACAGTTAGAAAGAGCCGCAACTGGAATTCGAAACCTATGGTATTCAGCCGTTCAAGGACTTGAAGCACCAAATATTCCAACTGGTGCTATTTCCTACACAATATTCATTGATGCTGGCCACGATAATGCCTACACCGATACTAATCAGTTGACTAATTTCAAAAATAGTTTAACCGCCTGGGGACTGAATGTCATCGAAGACTCTGACGGAATCACCGCAACCGATTTACTAGGTGTTGATCTATTAGTGATCACAGCACCCTATACTAATTTCACGCTTGCCGAAACAAATGCCATTGCCGATTGGTTCGTCAATGGGACACGGACCAACATCCTTGCTTCCGGATATTCAGATTTCGAAAATCAATATGGCTTCAAACGCCCCTCGGTTAATTACTTGATGGCTAACTGTACAAGCCACCTTCGATTAAATGATGATCAGATTTTCAATCCCGATGGTGTACAGCTTTGGTATTGTGATATAACCCAGATTGTGTCACCCACCCTCACATTCAATATGACTCGGAATGTCAGCGCAATCCGAATGTTCTCCACATCCAGCCTCTATTATACAGACCCAAGTGCGGTTACCAACATCACGTTTGGAAACGAGAACTTTTACCAAACCGATGTGTATTCTCCCGCTGCTACAATAATTTATGATAATACTGATGATGGTATGGGAGGAGACCGTATCCCACTTATGGCAGTGGAGCAGGTGGGTGATTCGCGCATAATGCTTTCTGGAACGACGTTCTTCAGCGATTACGACTACCCAATACCTGATAATGAAGTCTTTATTGAAAATGTCTGTGAATGGCTCCTAAACACGTCTCTAATCGAACTCGATGTATTCGGACCTACAATATCAAATGTCACTCCATCGCCTAATCCACCACGTAGTGGAGAAGCTTTGACCATTTCAGCAACAATTACCGACCCTGC
>JBHLPI010000043.1:0-16276 GCA_048939595.1 Promethearchaeota archaeon
TCTATGATCAGAATCTACGATTTGGTTGCCCCCATGTGAAATCCCAAACAGGCTATTCTCTAGATTTACATCTTCCCCGAGCTGAGCTTGATGAATTCGATGCTCTCTTCGCCGAGACTGCGGACCAAGATCCACTAAAATTTGATTTCTTGAAAGAATACTTCCGATATGCTGTTCAACCAGTTCCTGAAATTCCTCAATCCCTGCTTAAGTCCAATACAACCTATGATGAATCTAAGATTCTATGGGCGAGTATGCTCGCAAGAATTGCTAACATTCCTTTTAAACGGGCACTCACCAGCCGAAGCGTCTCTGAATGGATACGGTCCATGCTTTATACAACTTATCGAAAACTGGGCATCTTAATTCCCAACCCAAGTGATCTAACCAAAGGCCATACACCCCACCGCGTCGAAGGTGCTCTTACCATTGCTCCTACACAGGGTACATATTACAGCATGACCGCCTTAGACTTCGAATCCCTCTACCCTAGCCTCATTGACACATACAACCTCTCTTATGAAACTATGGATTGTGAACATGACGACTGTAAAGCCTACACAGTTCCTGATGAACCTCACTATGTCTGTAACCATCGACGAGGGATTTTCAGTGCCCTCATTGGGGCTCTCAAGGACCTTCGGATCCATTGGTTCAAACCGCGCAGTCGGCAAAAGAATTTACCTCAAAAACAACGCACTCAAGCGAAAACCATTTCTGATCTTTTGAAATTTCTTCTTGTCAGCAGTGGTGGCGTCACCATTCGCATCCAAGGTCTGGCAAGTCCTCCGCTTGCTGAATCAATGATGGCATACGGTCGATGGTCATTACGCACAACTTGGGATTTCGCTATTGAACATGGCATGCATCCTATCTATGGCGATACGGATTCTATCTTTTTGGACAATCCCACTGCACAGCAAATTGATTGGCTAATCAAGATCGTTCAAGATGAACTGAAACTTAAACTCGCCATCGATGTGGTATACAAACTCTGTGTCTTCAGTTCAGCTAAAAAAGCCTATTTTGGTATTCTTCCAGATGGAAAACCTGACATCAAAGGAATTACATTAGGAAAGTCCAGTACCCCGCCACGATTTCGAGAAATCTTCTTGGAAGCGGTCAAACCTCTCGCCGTTGTCGACAGCCCCACCAAATTGGCAGACGCAAAACCCGAAATTGTCAGTATCTTGCAGCGAGAAATTACACGACTTCGCCGACGAGATTTTGCCGTTGATGAAATGGAGTATCGGGTCAAAGTGTGGAAGGGTGACAAAGGGCGGGGAAAAGGTTCGGCTTTGGCACAACCATATCAGGCCCTGCAACAGCTCAGTGACAAAGGAATTAAGGTGAAAAAACGGGACGAAATCCGCTTCGTAAAGGTTAATCCCTTCCGTTATAGCACACGCACTTTTACAGTGAAACCCACACAGATGGCTACCAAAGATGAAATCGATATTCCTGATTACATTCGGAAACTCGAAATGGCTTTTGAACAAATCCTTATTCCCTTAGAGATCGACTTTCCTAAACAACAATCCCGCCCCCTTGACGCATTTCTTTCTGATGAAATCGCACAACCTTTCCATGATGTTACCGAGGATGTTACAGACTCGCGCAAGCAAAAACCGACTGAACAACAGAAACGCTTACTCGATTACACATCTAGTGACGAAAATGACACTAGCTAAACTTGGCAGTATTCGACCTAGACCCCGTCTCGCGCAACAGGATTTCGGAGAATTCCAATACCTTCTATTTCCGCTTCGACAATATCCCCTGACTGTAAGTAGACTGGTTTGGGTTTTGCTACGAAGCCGACTCCTGCTGGTGTTCCTGTAGCGATAACATCGCCTGGCTCTAAAGTGAGTACCTGTGAAATATCTGCAATCAGTTCTGCGACGCTAAACACCATCTGTGAGGTTGAGCTATCTTGTCGTGTTTTCCCATTGAGTCGTAACTGTAATCGAAGGTTTTGTGGATCAGGGACTTGATCAGGAAGAGTCAGAACGGGACCCATGGGTGCAAAGGTGTCGAAACTTTTTCCCCGGAACCATTGACTATCACGGTATTGGAAATCGCGTGCAGAAATGTCGTTTACGATGGTATATCCCCCAACATGGTCCAGAGCAGTATCAGGATTTATATTCCGTCCGCCTCGACCGATAACAACTCCTAATTCGACTTCGTAATCGACATGCTTGGCTTGATTTGGAAGGATAATAGTGGCTCCGGGTCCGATCGTTGCTGTTGGAGGTTTCGAAAAGAGGACAGGGGCCTTGGGCATCTCTCGACCAGTTTCTTTCACGTGGTCCTTATAGTTGAGACCGATGGCAATTATTTTCGTAGGCCGAGGCAGAGGTGCAAGTAGATTCATCTTTTCAACAGGTGTGGCACCAATTCGACCTTTCAACGCCGCTTCTATCGTTGATTCTAAACTGGCATCCTTGAGGTATTCTAACATATCTGGAATGCCGGGTGTTGGAACTATCTCTCCATTATCTAAACAACCCACACGTGGTCCGGCATCCGTTGCGTAGCTGACCAGCTTCACCTGATAGCTTCTCTCCAATCAAAAATTAACTACAACTACTACCTTAGAATACTGGGTCAAACCCTAAAAGATTGCCTCTCTCACAATCATCCTCCGACGAAAATCATTCCCCACACCGGAAAAACAGCCACCCATCTTTGACTTTTTTGAAACGAATCAAACAGTAACGACCCACCAATCGCTTCCCCTGAATCAGCACAATAATCTCATTCTCTTCCCATTTCTCCACCGCAAAGGTTCCTGTATCCCACAGCTCTACTTCGCCCGCTCCATATTCGCCCTCAGGAATCAATCCTTGAAAAGAGCCATATTCAATTGGATGATCTTCAGTTTGGATGGCTAAACGTCGTATTCCTTTCTCACTTGGTGGTTCTTTTGGTATAGCCCAACTCACCAAGATGCCTTGTCGCTCTAATCGCAAATCCCAATGAAGGTTTCGTGCTTGGTGGCGCTGAATTACATACAATCGCCCATTTTCCGGTTTTATTTCTGGTTCGGGTTCTGGGGTTTTTGAGAAGTCTCGTTTCTTTCTGTATTCATCCAAACTCAAGGGCAATCACGTCCAAGTGGTGTCTTAATTTTCCTCAAACGAAAATTAATTAATGTGGAATTACCATTTTAAGCTGTAAGAATCCACCTATTGAGGGGTTAGGGGATTGTTAACAACGATGCTGAATTTCGGGTTTGGTATTTCACCCGGATTCCTTTTTATCACTAGTATATTGGCTAGCTGGGCATGGAGTACATTTATCGAATCTATTGTTTGGATATACATCCTGAATCGGCAAGGCGCGAGAGAACGGTTTACGGTGGTTGTCGGGTGGATGGCCTTGGTCCAAACCCTAAGTACAGCCCTCTCATTTGGTGTAGCCTTTGTGGTTTATGGTGCCATGATATGGTTACTTCCAATGCCTCTTTACTTCGATATATACCAACAGGCTGTTAGTATCCTTTGGAATCCTGTCGGTGTCTTTATTGGATTTTTTTTGACTCCCATTCTGTTGGAATTCTTCATTTGGCATCAGGGGTGGAGGTGGTTTCAGGTAACTATGAGGATTTCAGCTCAACACGAGGAAGTGCGATTTACGACTCTCATACTTCTTGCTGGAGTTGTCATCGCCAATGCCTGCTCTTTCCTTTTCATCTTTCTTATTAGCATCGTGAATTTCCTCCTCATCTTTGTAATGGTTATTGGCTGCTTTCTCGTCTTCATTATCTTTGCAAACCTCTTATGGTTCCTCTATTCAAACCGGCGTATCGCATCACCCTGGTTCCAAGACGAACCTAATGAAAACGATTCATCTTCGGAGGGAATTAATAGATGAGACGAATTGTTCTATCCCAAATTTCGAAGAAGCAACTTATTTATGGAACAATTCAAGGCCTTGCCATTGCCTTCTTTTTCTTCCTCTTCCTGACATACTCCCCAGGTCTCCTTCAATTATCTGATTTCCCATACATCCAACCGAATAATGTTCAAATAGCTCAGGGAGCAGAAGGTGATTTTCATGCTATCTATGCTGATGGCGTACAACTCGAGAACGGATCCTTACGGGCGATTATCAAACACCGCAGTTTTCGTGATGGGGCCTGGTTTCTCGAAATAGCCCTTTCAGATTTCGTTAGACCATCATACATCTACTATTACTTCACCAATTCACCTCCTTGGAATGTAAGGACAACCTTGGCAAGTAGTGATTCAGGCGAATTAGCAGTAGGTTGGTTAGATGTAAAAAGTGACTATTATGACTTGGTTGGATCTGCTTATTATGCACTCTATGATGGCGTTTTCTGGGGACAACCGGAACAACTCTTACAGCGATTCAATGTTACACAATTTCAACTCACGTACAGTATAGATGGTATTCTTTATGCTGCATGGATCGAGGTCTTCGATCCTCATGAATTTTGGGGCTCTTGGCAACTAATGTGCTGGGAGGTCGGTTCACCCAATCCGCCGCAGGTCGTATTTATGGCTCCCGAATTTTCCTATGATATTGAACATAAATTCGAACTCCTGCCTGGTAAGGATGGATCTGTTTCAATCATCTTTAAACCAGAAGTCGAGTTCTATCAGGCAAGCTATAATGGTGATACATGGACGATTTCTGACCTGTATATCTCAGAGGTTTATGACATATGGGCTGCGGCAATCGATTCTCAAGAGAATATTCATTTAGCCTATGAAACCTATGACAGCTCAGATGGTCTTGCACTATTTTGTGACGGAAAGGTTCTCTCAGAAAATAAAAACATCTACGGTCTTGGCCTATCGGTTGATAAAAGTGACAATCTACAGGTATTTTGGGGCGAATACGAGGGCTTGATATCCGGGTTTCAATACTACACTCAGAAATTCATAGATTCCTCTTGGGTTCAGCGGTACCTTGTTGCAGGATTACCCAGTGATCGGTTTGATGCGCAATTTGTGATGATGGCTTCAAATTATGGCTATTTAGTTATGGACCAATCAGTGGGAAGGGCTGGGCAGTTAGCGCATTATCATTTGGGCTCATCTTACTTCTCGCATGCAGTGAACGCGATGGTTGTAGATGCTTGTTTTGTCGATTATATTTCGACTAGTGTCCCTCAAATGCTCTCACAGTTGCAGCTCTTTACATTGGGGACTGGCAGTTTGACAATCGTGGGAGTTTTCGTATTCTTTCCTCTTATTTTCTTGATTTTACGGTCTTCGTTCATCCGATTGATTTCAGGAATCTAACCAAATTAAGATTAGGGATGGGTGAACAGCCATTCAGTGAGCCCGGTACCAGTTTGGTTGAGTTCTTTACATTCATGGGTGACCATCATCTCAAATAATTCAGTTTCCCCGCCTTTATATGGTCGGGCATAACGTGCAAATGCATTTGGGTGTATTGGTTCAGAAGTGATTGTATAGGTTCGATTCTGGGCATCTGTTATTTGCGTAATTGCCTTCACTGGTTTTCGGATAGTTCCTTCTTCGAACTCGGTCTCCAACGAAACATCGACTATCGGAACATTTCCCTTTTCTGAACTGATAATACCCGCTGAATGTGTCTTGCCTTTCACAGTATCATACCGCAGACCAATCATCAATTCATCGAATTGGGCGTGTAAGGCAAACCATTTATCGATGTGCCAATTGCGAACACCCCAGCTCTTATCTCGTTGCCCCAAGCCAGTGAAATGGTGAACATGTCCATTAGGATACTTCACATGGCCTGTGATATGTCCAGATTGCTCGAGGTGTCGGCCCCAGCTGGTGCCACTCCCTTTCCCAAAATCTCCGGGTAGAAATCGGCTTTGCCATTGGATTTCAGCTGAGAGTCGAGAGCTAGTATAGTGGATCCGCCAATCGGTATGGGGTTTAACGAGTTCATAGATCAAGGTGTCATCACCCATAGTGGCATGAAATTCCGTGGGTATTGGGTCCTTGATTTCTGTGAAGTAAAACTCAGGCGTGCCTTTAATGAAGAGCGCAAAAATAAATTCGCGACGTGGCACGTTGGGAACAATGCCAATAGTAGTGAATCCACTCACATGGGTTTTCAGGTCCACCCAATTGAAGTAGCAGCTCTCCCGCCAATCAGCATGTTTAGTAGGTGTATGTAAATAGTCATCTTCGTCTTTGAAGGCTTTCAATTTTCTTGTGTCTCCTGTGAGTCGCTTAGGATTCTGGGAGTTTATAGAAGGTGGGATCTTTTGCCCGTTCTTCTGGGGACCGAAACAGTCGGACAAACGCGTTATCCCCGTCATGCGTCATGAAATACGGAACATATTCTTCCATAGAATGCGAGGTCAGATCCCAGTTAATTTGATTGGTGATTCCTACCTGATTCGTGTATCGTGCAAATCCCCGCATGTATGCCTTCGCACCCGCAATCAGTCGTTGTTGTTTATCCCATTCCGCGAACCGCATGAAGAGTTCCTGTTGAGAGGCATCCGCAGCCGTTGCATAGGCTGAAAGCTCATCAAGCCCCACTTCTTTCAGCTTATCTCCGCTCTTTGTATACGCCATCATTTGTTGCACGTGCTCCCCATATTCAGCTGGATCAAGGGTCATAGTTCCTGTGTCACTAAATTTCGCCTTCACGTCTTTCAACGTCATTGCTACACCCAAAGAGGCACCTGGAAGGGGAGAATCGGTCTCAGACCAAGGTAGCCACAGTGCTTCCTTCCCATCATACAAGTGTGTGTATTCGCTGATCACCAAAATTTCGTCGTCACCTAAAGGATAGGGACCATGTTCAATGATTTTTGCCCGGGCTTCACATTCATCCATAAAGGCATACAGATCAACAGTCGCAATGGCTTTTCGAATCGCTGATACCTGCGAACTAGATGCTGGTTCAAGCCGGTCTTTTATCCATGTAAGAACAGCTGCTCCAAAAGCCTTGTTAGTATATTCTGCTCCTTCAATGGTTGGTTTCCCTATATTGAAGTAGTGGGTACCTAGCCGGAACCAGTGTTCGAGAAGATAGCGCCATTCCTCACGTTTCTGTGCAGGTTCTTTTCTCGGGTCATTATCATATTGGTTGAAGATAACTCCCATACGTCCAAGCCCGTAATACAACCATTGATACATAATCGAAAGGCCTTGTACTTCCGAAAGCAGGACTTTGCTTTGTTTGGCGAGGTCTTCAGGGGATATTCGGTCCCACACCTGTTTCATGATACTGTATTGGGTTTCGTAAGTATTGTAACAGGAAAGGGAAATATAGGCGTTGACAGGGAATAGCTGAGATTCTAAAAGGCCACGATCGAGGAGAATACTCGTGAACACATCGGAGATGTGGGCAATTTGTACGTTAATCGCTTTTAGATCCAAGGATGAGTCACCTTCATAGCTTCTGCTCTTGATAACCTTGAAGTTATACAAAAGCGATGATGTCCGTTCGAAATCCCGGATCTACTACTTCCGTTTCTGTCTGGCCACAATATCTTTTTCTCGGCGGGTTTTTGGTTGAGGTGGTCCTCGTATAGCTGGAATGATGCTTACCACCCCTCCCACCATAGCAAGGATAGCTCCTGCAAAATGAGCTAGACCAGGGTAAAAGCCCACAGCAAAGACCATCCATGCTCCGGCCGCAATCACGGGGATGCCAAAAAACAGGGATAGAAATCCCCCAATTGAACCGCTGCGGAAGAATGACACGATTCCTGCAACAATAATCACGATGCCACAGAGGACCATCACAACGAGGACTATTAGGAGCATCTGTCCTATTAGCTCATAGAGTGGTCGAATATCAATGGGTACCGAGGGAATTAAGGCGAAAAAGGGTATCAAGGCAAAATAGATTGATACCTGAGATCCCAGCACAAGCACACCACCAAACAGTTGAAAGATTCCACCTAGATCCGATAAGCAGGACTTTTCGGTTTTGTTCGACATATTCTCAATCCCTTACTCAAGATACGTTGGGGTGTATCAAACGGGTACTCCTTAAAAATACGGGTATTGGTTGAACTATCTCCACTAATTCAATGGTAGATTGAAATCTGAACCAATTGTATAATAATTACTCCTCCAACCTTCACTCGTTGGGTATTTTCCGAACCCTGTGGTTGCCATGCAATAATATTACACCAAAGAAGGGGTAAATCAGGAATTAAAATGAACTCCCAACAGTTAATGAAAAAATACAAGCAACTAACTGCCAAACCTCTTTCTGCACCTTCGATGCAAAATGAATCAGGTGAGTCTGTTCAATCCCTCTTCCAAAGCCCTTCTTTACGGATTCTCTTACTCCGGACGGTCCAAAATCCTTCCATAGTATCAGTCGAAGTTGAGATTTGGCTCCCTAATATCTCCTCCGCAAACAGCTCCGAAGCATCAAAAGATACTACAGGGAGTTCAGAAAATAAGATGCTTGGGGTAATATTGGCTCAAATGATCAAGCATCTTCAATATTTGTTAAGGTTGCACGAATCAGGGTTTACACTTGATGTGATTAAGCATGATTGTCTTTGGACGGCCTCTAAGGTGTTTGAAACGCCGCCTGGTCGTGAATTGTTTGATTTGTTACTTCCTCCCTAATTAGGTATTTACACTTTTGTGCAGCTATGATTTACTTTAAAAGTGGGAAGTTTTGAACTCTTGCTGCTTTCGAGTAGAGCTTTCACTGGACGATTGGGTTCGAAAGGTGAGCTGGCTTCCCCTACTCTGCGATAGGGACTTCCCTGCTGCGTGGTGTCTAAGATGGACATAATTGATAAAGGAATTTTTTATGCCCTCGATGCCAACTGCCGTGTATCTTATGAAGCCCTTGCCCGCGACTTCAATATAAGCGCTAACGCCATCAAAAAACGTGTGACTAAGCTTCAAAATAGTGGAGTTTTAAAGCGCTTTGCCGTCTGGCTTAGCCTTAGCATGATTGATTCAGAAATGTTGGTTGCCTTTATCAGAACAGATGGAGGCTATGACGATGAATCTCTAATTAATGCTATTGGTAATAATCCGATGATTCATCGCGCAGCATACCTTTCAAATGGGAACATTGTTGCGTTTGGTGAGTACAATGGTGCTACTGGGTTGAATGAATTAAGCCGGTTTCTCCGAAATCTAGACGGTGTTGCAGAGATAGAGGTTCACACTTTGCTTACGGAAAAAGGAGGGAAGGTAAAATTCACGCCACTTCAATTGAAGGTGCTAGCTCAACTTCGGAAAGATGCTCGAATGTCTATTGTGAATTTAGCCAAAGAAACAGGATTAACTGCTCGAACGATTCGTCGGGTTCTTGATCAACTCGGTGGAAATAAAGCTACGACCCGCGCATTTGTAATTCGCGACAAACTTCGGCCAGAAGAAAAAGCTTCCAATGAACCTGTGCATTTTAGAAGCTTCTGGAATTTAAATGCAAGTGGCAATATTTCATATGCTGCGCGAATCACTTATAACGAAGACAGAGGAAAGCCAACGGAACTGGATGCTTGGCTTCGGAAAAAATATCCCGTTGAGCACTGGTACTCTTATGCCTCCGCTTCAGAACCACTTCTCTTCAGCACTTTCATTGTAGAAAATGTGGGTGTATTTGAAAAAATCCATCAAGTTCTTCGACGGGTACCAGTGATCGATTCAGTCGAAACTCTTGTTTTCTTCCCCTACCGTCATTACAAAGGTCTTCGGGAACTACGCCTGGAAGAAATGCTGGCTGAGGCTGGCTTCTAGCCCCCTGAATGTCTCTGAAATCAGCTCCAGACCTTGTCTCGAGTATTAGTGAACCAGGCAGTTCGGTTTCTTGTAATTGATTCCGGTAAGTAGTCCACTTTTCGAACTTGCCGGTTTCCACGATTATATACACGTGATTTCGGAAGATGGAGCCAGCTGGTAACCAAAGGAAGGACGCGGGTGACTAACAAGCGTTTTACTCTACTGATTTGTGTACCTATTCTGGTGCTCTTACTAGTTGTGCTACCCACCTATGCAACACCAGCACAGACTCCTTGGGTTCCCGATTATTGGCCCACAGCCGGATGGCAAACTTCAACGCCTGAAGCCCAAAACATGAATGCTGCCTATCTTGAAGCAATGGACGAATACATTAATACAATCGACTGGGGCTTTGCCATGGTCTCCTCAATTGTCATCAAGAATGGCTATATTGTTCACGAAACTTATTACGGCAGTTATGATGGTGACTCGCGAAGAAACATCTTTTCATGCACTAAAAGCTTCATCTCTACTCTCGTTGGGATTGCACTCAAAGAAGGCTACTTAACCAGTGTTGATGAACATGTCATGGACTTTTTTAGTGATCGCACCATTGCCAATATGGATACTCGCAAAGAAGCCATGACTATTGAACACCTTCTGACTATGACCACGGGCATCGACTGGTATGAAGCCGTCTATACTGGGGATAACTCCTTCTTCCAGATGACCAGTAGCGTTGACTGGGTTCAATACGTGCTAGACCAACCAATGGCTCATACACCGGGTGAAGTATGGTATTATAACTCGGGTGCCTCCCATTTGCTCTCCACACTTGTCAATATCTCAACAGGACAATTTACTCAGGACTACGCTGAAGACAAGCTCTTCAATCCGTTAGGTATCACTCATTACGATTGGGGAAAAGACCCAGATGGCAATGCTTTCGGTGGAGCAAGCCTTCGTCTTACCCCCCGTGATATGGCTAAATTGGGATTCCTCTTCCTCAATAACGGGACCTGGGATGATAGCCAGATTGTCTCTGAGGAATGGGTCACCACCGCTACCTCAAGCCTTGAATTACTCGAATCGGACACAGGATACGGCTACCAATGGTGGACCTCCCCACTAATCGGGGCATATTCTGCTCGGGGATATCTTGGTCAATTTATCAATGTCTTTCCCGCGATGAATATGGTGGTCGTATTCACAGCGTCGACCAATTCCATGCAACCTAACATTCTTTTGGAGAACTATATCCTTCCCGCTGCGGGCATTATTGTCGGTGGAGGCATTCCTCCAAATGGAGAACTAATCACGGCAGCTATCATTGGGACATTAGTCCTTATTGTAATTGTTTCAGTAGTTAGTGTGTATATAATCCATCGACGCCGGCAATTTCCTTCCTCTTCAGGCTGACTCCTCCAACGGCTCCCTCTGGACATCCGAATTTCCGGCTTTCCGAAATCCGTTGTCCACCAGCAGTAGGCCCCCAAGCATTGGAAAACATAGGAAAAATTTGGACCGAATGGCTCCAATCCCCTCCAACCTCTTGGTCCAAATCGGCTGTCCTGGGAGCCGTTCCACTTCCTTTTCATCAACAGTATATACGATTCTCAATTAGGGAAGAACAGGAGTAAACCAGGTACTATATCCCACAAACAAGGCAATAACGAAAATGATAATGATGAATATCGCACAACAACCAATAGCTTGACGCCGCCGGGATGGTTCTTCATCATTAAAGTCAATTGAATCTACAGAGGACGTGTCTGTGTTCATCCATGAATCAACCTCCGCCTTCCAAGTCAATGAAACAGATTAAATCTTTTTAAATGCTATAACTTTGCCCAAACGTTTTTTCATCACAATACCTCATGAGACATAGTGAATCCAAAGAATTGGACACCATGATTGACTACGATCAACTCGTTGCAGATTATCGCCGCCATCGACGTATTCATCCTGAGGTACTCAGACTACTTATAGAAACCTCTCAGGTCAAACACGGTTCAAAGATATTAGAAGTGGGTTGTGGAACTGGGAATTATATCAACGCAATCTGTAAGGCAGCCAAAGCATCGGGGTGGGGATTGGATTCCTCAGAGAAAATGTTCCACGAAGCCCAAACACTCTCACCCACAATACGCTTCCAAAAGGGAAAAGCCGACGCCCTTCCATTTGAAGACCATTTTTTTGATTTTGTGTTTTCAGTAGATGTCATTCACCACTTAGATGATGTTGTTCCCTATTTTGCTGAAATCTTCCGTGTATTAAAGCGCGGGGGCATCATTTGTACTGTCACCGATTCCGAGGAAATTATTCAAAACCGGCGACCACTTGCCTTCTACTTTCCTGAAACCATCTCCGTTGACCTTCAACGGTACCCTTCCATCCTTGTTTTACGCAAACGAATGGAAGAAGCCGGATTTCAAAAATTCCAGCAACAAATCGCTGAATTTCGCTATGAGCTAACTGATATTCAACCCTACCATGACAAAGCCTTCTCTTGTTTACACCTCATATCTTCTGAAGCATACCAGACGGGATTAACACGGATGGCAAACGATCTTAGTCAGGGACCTATTCCGGCAAACAGTCGGTACGCTCTCCTTTTCGGCCAATCCCCAAAGCCCACAGTTTTTGTCTAATCGTTATTTTTAGTTCTGCTTTCCGAACCTTATTTTTCGGAAATAAGCAGTTCTTTTAGGTTTTCAAACAATTTTCATAACCTGTAGGTGACTCTATCTTTATACCTACTAATTCAGTGAAGCTGATTGGTCAGATTCATATGAAGAGAACACAACTTGTATGGGTCGGATTTCTCCCACTCCTTCTAATCTCGGTATTCTTGCTTCCGTTAAATTGCCCAGTTTCCGCCCCAATGCCTCAATCGGATTATTGGCCGACCCTTGATTGGGAAACTGCATCTTTGGAATCACAAGGTCTGGACCCTGTTTGTTTTCAACAAATGGAACAACATCTCGTAAGTCAAACTTGGGGATTTGCACTGCGATCTATACTTGTTGTCCGTCATGGGTACCTTGTCTATGAGAATTACATGGGGGTACCTGATCGTGAAACTCAGCGAAGTAACATCTATTCGTGTACAAAGAGTGTCTCCTCAGCCCTGATTGGTATCGCAATTGATCAGGGCTACCTTCACCTTGACGACCATCTCGTTGACATCTTTTCCCATCTGACGATTCAAAATTTGGACAGCCGAAAAGAAGCGATTACCATCGAACACCTTCTCTCTATGACTTCGGGGCTCCCTTGGGATGAATGGACTTATCCCTATGGCAATCCTAACAATGACTGGGACCGTATGACCACGAGTCCAAATTGGGTAGAATTCGTCCTTAACCGACCCATGGATTATTCACCAGGCTCACAATGGGTCTATAATACCGGGGGATCCCATCTTCTTTCAGCAATCATTTACCAAACAACTGGGATGTCCACCCAAGCCTTTGCTGAAACCAATCTCTTTGCTCCCCTGGGGATTACAGACTATTACTGGTCACGTGATCCCCAGGGCAATGTAAACGGTGGCTCATCGCTGCAATTACGTCCCCGTGACATGGCCAAATTTGGGTTTCTTTACCTTCACAATGGTACCTGGGATGGACAACAAATTCTTCCTGCATCCTGGGTGGCTGCTTCGTCAACTAGCCATGCAATCGTTGATAGTGAAACTGAATACGGGTATCAATGGTGGGTCCATCCAACCATCGATGCTTACGCTGCACATGGTTATCTAAATCAACATATCTTCGTAGTACCAAACCAAGATATGGTCATCGTCTTTACGGCTCGCAGTTCAGCTTTCGATGTCATACACCTGCTTGAAGATTACATTCTCCCATCAGTAAATCCACCAGTAAACATGCTCCTAGCAGTCATTGGTGCTGGTGCAGTCATCACGACAGGCGTGGTAGCGGCAATCTTAATTGTTCTAATTCGTCGTCGTTATCCCTAAATTTCTGATCATACCGGAAAAGCCAACTGGTTTTTAGTCTACCCCGAACATTATGTGCCAGTCATGGTGCATTGCAATGAGTGAAGAAACGCTGCTACAGGAAATTGCTTGTCCAAAAGGCGGTAAACCTCGAGCTATCAAATCTGTAATTCGAATCGAAACGCTTCCCTTTATGGAACGTACGATGAGTGAAAAAATCGAACAAGAACATCGTAAACTAGCGAAGACTGACCCCGATGAATTCCAACGTGAGGTTCATCTCCAACTTGCTGAGGCCCAAGCCAAGATGCGGAAAGAAGGATTGGTCAAACTCGAACTCCGTTGCCCCGACCACTCCGGAGCTGGCGAATACTCCTTCTTCTACGAGAATTTACCCAGCTACGCCCCAGTCATCAAAGAACATACTCTCCGCTGTCTCAAATGTGGCGAACCTGTCAGGCTAGAAAACACCAAAACCTCAGATAAATTCAAAGTACTCACTATTCGCTGTCCAGCTCATGGAACCGGACAGCGAAAAATCTCCACAATCATCCATGATACGATTATGCAAGCCGAAAATACAAGTTCTACTCCACCGCTACTAACTCCGACTGAAACTAAACCGGCAATTATCCAACCCTCTGCTCCACTCGGTGGAAAAACGACGATTAGCTTCTGCTGGAATTGTGGAGCCAAAGCCATTGATTCCACTTCGGTATATTGTTATAAATGCGGCGTATCTTTAAGCCCTCCCTAACCTCACCATAACTGGGGTTGTGATTCTTTATGCAAGATGAGAAAATGAAGGATAACGAACGTAAAGAAATCCTCAAACAAATTATCAAGCAATTACATAGTGGAACACCCGTCGAAGATGTCAAAGCCGAATTCGGAGAATTGCTAGCAAGCTGCAGCCCTCTCGAAATTTCCCAGATCGAAGAAGAGCTTATCAACCAAGGTATGCCCGCTGAAGAAATTCGCGCCCTTTGTGACATCCACTTAGCAGCATTCCAAGATGCCTTAGAATCAACTCACTTAGACCTCGACGCTAGCCATCCCATTTGGATTCTCATGGAAGAACATAATTTACTGCTAAAGAACGCTATTGCACTCCGTGAAGAAGTAACAAAAATCAGTGCAATGAATAATTTCCATGCAGCGATACCACATTGGGACGCTCTGGAGGACAAAGTCTCCATATTCCACGATTCAGAGACTCATTATCTTCGAGAGGAAAATGTTCTGTTTCCTTTCCTGGAAAAACATGGCATTACCCAACCCCCTAAAATCATGTGGGCTGAACATGATGAAATTCGAGCATTAGAGAAACAACTCTATTCTCTAATGGAAGAAAAAACAGTAATTAAATTCAGCGAATTCACTTCTCAACTTGAGAATCTTGCTCTGGTCATTGCTGAAAAACTTGCCAGCCACTTCCAAAAAGAAAATAACATCCTCTTTCCAACTGGCCTTAAAGTAATAACCGAAAATGAATGGTCACAGATTCGTCAAGAATTTGACGAGATTGGTTACAGGTTCTTTACTCCCACCAATTTTGAAGCTACACCACCAATAACCCAACCACCTAAAGATCAAACAATAATGAACGGAATCGTAAATTTTGAAACGGGGAGCTTAACACAAGAGGCTCTCCAGGGAATTTTCAACATCATACCCATTGATATTACCTTCGTTGATAAAGACGATAAAGTTCAGTTTTATAGTGAGTCTGGTGGGCGTATCTTTGTCCGTACCAAAGCAGTTATCGGACGCACTGTCCAAGCTTGCCACCCCCAGAAAAGCCTCCATAAGGTCCAGCAAATACTCGACGATTTTCGAGCTGGGAAACGAAAGTCGGCTGAATTCTGGATTACCTTGAAAGGTCGCTTAATCTACATCCGTTACTTTGCCGTCCACAAGAATAAGGAATACATCGGCTGTCTTGAAGTCTCACAAGATATAACTGATATTCGCGCGCTAAAAGGCGAGAAACGGCTCCTCGACTAGCCTTGAGGTCTTCGTAGAATTCCTTTTCGTGGAGTATATCTAGCCCTTTGAGAATACCCTCCCGTCTAGAGGTTACATCATGCTCCTCGAACTCACCATTGGAATACTCCTACTCGTTATCCTCGGTCTTATCCTCTACAACATCTACCAAAAACGGATGATCAATATCCGCGTCCAAGAACAAGTCCAACAAGAAAAAGACCGCATCCGCAAAGACGCCCTCTCACGCAGCCGTGCAGTGCTCAAAGGAAAAATCGGTGAACAAATGGCCCCACTCCTCGACGCGTTCCCTTTCGAACCCTCAGATGCCCGCTTCATTGGCTCTCCAATAGATTACATCGTGTTTGATGGGTACAGCCATAATCACCCAACAGAAATTATACTCATCGACATCAAAACCGGAAACGCTCACCTCAGCACAACCGAAAAACGAATTGCCCAATTAGTTCATGAAAAACGGGTTCGATGGATGACGATTAGAGTCTAACAAAGAACCGGTTTATCTGATTTTAGAACCAAACTAAGACAACAACGAATATTGACCAAAGCAAGGCAGTTTTAATCGCCAAGTGCTGTGACGCCATTGGATTTGATGAATCAGTAAACACTTCCCAGACTT
>JBHLPI010000128.1:0-5065 GCA_048939595.1 Promethearchaeota archaeon
ACGCGTTAGATTGGATTCAGTGTATATGGCAACACGAACCGTCCGTGGAACCTGTGGAATCGGTGGAACACTAGAAAAGCTGGTTGGCTGTGAAGCAGATGTTGTATCAACAGCATGTGCTTCAGACGAAAGAAGTGGAACAACAGGCACAATGAACAGTGGAGCAAATAGGGATACTAGTAGCACTACTGAAATTAGCCTAGAATTTCTCATAACAGAATTCTCCCAAAAAGGGGTTAATATCAAATAGAGGAGCTAGCATAAAAACGCACCGCAAGCGTCTAATATATTTTCGGTGAAATTTAGCAAAACCCCCCGATTTCCTGAGGAATTAATGCGAAACAAACGCGTTCACGTCGTTTTCTAAGAATTAAATATACGTCTTCGAAATTAGGGGAAAAAGTGAATAACACCCTGGAAAAGTTGTTTCTCCATAAATAAAAAGGGTGAGAAGGAAGCGAGGCTACTTCCTTCTGTGACGTCGAACGAGAACTCCTAGACTAAGCGTTAGAAGTAATCCCAATACGATTGCTTCAACTGGAAAGCCGGGAATGGGTGGTGGTGGGGGTGCTTGTGCAGTGACGCGAATCAACCAGGTGTCAGTTACTCCGGCACCGAAACTTTCGGTTGTGCCTACGATGAGGAACCCGTCAGTGCTAACATCTATTATGGAATTTCCAATGTCAAACTCGGTACCTCCAAAGGTGTAATTGATCAGTGGGGTTCCACTGGTATCGGTGAAAATCAGCCAAACATCTTCAACACCTGCTCCCGAGCTACCGGTAAACCCGGTAATAGCAAAGCCGCCCGTACTTGTCTCAACCAAAGATTGCCCTTCATCAAGGCTAAGACCCCCAAAGGTCTGATTCCAGACATGGTTTCCATTAGCGTTCGTTCGAATTAGCCAAAGATCTGTCGCTCCCGCGCCAAAGCTTTGGGTTCGCCCCGCAATTGCAAAACCACCGGTACTCACTTCAATAAGCCCATGCGCTGAATCTGAGGTTAACCCGCCAAAGGTTCGACTCCACAATTCATTACCATCCGCATCGGTACGAATCAGCCAAACATCGGAGGAGCCAGACCCATAACTTTGTGTTGCTCCGATAATAGCAAACCCGCCTCCACTGACTTCAACCAACTCCCTCCCTACATCTGAGCCAATGCCACCGTATGTCTTGTTCCACAATTCATTACCATCCGCATCAGTACGAATCAGCCAAACATCATCAGATCCTGCGCCCAAACTAGCCGTCCGACCGGATATCGCGAACCCACCTGTGCTTACTTCGATAACCGACCAGCCCCATTCGTCATATGTTCCCCCAAAGGTGTGGTTCCACAGATGGTTACCACTTGCATCCACACGAATTAACCAGGCATCAAAATCCCCCATTCCAAAGCTTTCGGTTTCCCCAGAGAGGACGAAGCCACCGGTGCTTACCTCTAGTATATCCCAGCCAATATCATCGAGTACGCCGCCATAGGTATGGCTCGATTGAGCGTTTCCGTTGTCGTCAGTCAGGATTAACCAGACATCATTAGCAGTAGGACCAGCACCCCCACCAGTCGAACCGGTGATAGCAAAGCCGCCGGTACTTACCTCCACTACGGAGGTGCCTCGATCATAATTTGCGGTGCCATAGGTCCAATTCCAGGGTGAGAAAAACTCCTGAGCTCTCACAATCTGAGACCTCAATAGAGGCTCCTCAGAGTTTTGCTCACTCATTAAAGAGAGTTGAAATGGTATAATCATTAACGAAAGGAGTAAACAAATTACTAATCCCGTCGAAACCCGAAGCATACATCCCAAAAGTCATACCTCGTAAGGACTCACCACTATTTTCTATTTAAATATTCAAAAAACGCAATCTAGAGCGCCCCCTTGATCAAACTCAATGATTTGGTGTAAATCATCTTTCATATCCTTTGTTAGAAATCACAACTATGTCTTCGAAATTAAAAAGAAATAGCGGATAACGCTCAAAGAACGAACTGGTTCAGTCCCAGGAGCCGATAATCGCCGCTGTTACTCATGTCATCTGCGGTTTTCTAATTGAACATCCATGTCTCGTTAGCAAGTTACAAAGCTTTTTACAAGAAATTTCTCGATTTGCTCCAGAATTAAGAGTTTCTAGCATATTTTTTGAGTTGGAGAATATGAAAAAGGATCGGCAAAAAATCTATCACGCTCTTAACCACCCGATCCGTCGACGAATAGTCGAACTTTTAGATTCCCAAGAAGTGCTGGGGTCCACTGAACTCAAAGAACTCCTAAACCTTGGACCAGGAAAATTATATTATCATCTTGACAACCTTGGAGGTCTAATTGAACAGACTGAAGACCATAAATATCGGCTCAGTACAAAAGGCAAAGAAGCATACAAGCTCCTCAGCACCAGCAACACGCTTCACGTGAAAGGCAGGGTCACATCTCAGACACCTTTCACCAAGCTTTATACTGTACTCAAATTCGCATTCTTATTTGACTGGCTTTGGCCGCACCTCAATGACAATTGGCGACGACAAATCCCGATAGCCATTCTCTTTTTGATATTTGGCGCCTTGATGGGCTTTGTTTCTGGTCTTCAACCAATTCTCCTTTTTTATGTCCCTCAAAGCCTAATTCTGCCCTTTTCGATTGGTCAATTTCTCTTGAATTGGACGACTCTTTTTGTTCTTATTGCCTTGTTATGTCTAGCTTTATTTCAAAGAAAAACTGGAAACGCCAATCTCTTTACAGGCATAGTAATCTCCGCAATTCCCTTCGTGATCTTTGCTACCGTCTGGTTTCTTAATGATAGCCTTCAATGGCAGTTGGAATTCATTTGGTTTGGATGGCTATTACGAGGCTTTTTCTTGTTTAGTCAAGCATGGACACTTGCTATCCTGACGGTTGCTGTGAGTCATGCCAAACTATTGCGTTTGGATAAAGCTGCATTCGTGAGCTTTATTGTGGCCTATCTGAGTATTGCCGCGTTGCTTCTTTTGAATTTGGGCTTTTGAGAGTCAAAAAGAGTTGACTTTGAGCCAGTCAGGAAAAATTGACTGTCAAATTCTGATGAGTCAAAAAAACTTGAAATAAAAGATTAAATCGGCAGAATACGGCTATTTTCCTGCAAAATCGCAAAATAAGCGATTAGAGGTGATTTAAAATGAAGAAACTAGCAATGATATTCCTACTATTAGTGATTCTCTCTAGCTTCTACCTATTTCAAGTGAATGGCAGTAGTAACGGTGACGACGACGATGATGGAATCGACGACCACATTGAGGACGCCGAAGAACGCGAACTGCACATAGAAACAGAGGATAGCATGATAACGGTTCACTCCGAATTTGCTAATGAACCCAATGAAAACGAGTTCGAAATTAGCTTTGCCACTAATGAGGGCATCAAGCTGGAACTTGGATATAGCACAGAAATCAATGCCAGCGAATATGAACTCGAATTAGAAGTTAAATTCGAGCAGTTAGTCGAATTCATTGATCAAAACGCTGATGGCACTTATAATCTTGGAGAAGCCGTTTCCGGAGGCATGATCGATCTTACTTCACGCAATTACAGTGACCCAATACTCACCCAAATTACATCAGACGATGGAGAACTCGGATACCAAATCGAAGCGCACATAATCAACGAAAGTTACACCTTTCAGATTATTGCAAATATCTTTCCAACCTATGCGGTCCTCAACGAGTCTTTCATTCATCCAACCGAGATGAAACTTACCATCGTTATCGAGAACTTCCCGTATCAAGAAGATGGAGCACTAGCATTAATTGCTGAGGCTAGCTCTGAACGAGAGATTAAGACCGAAATCCAAGGAACCGAAGAAGAAATCGAAATTCACTCTAACACTATCAGTAGCTACTATTCTTGGCTCAAAGAAGCCCGTGTTGACGGAGACTCCGTCCCGGTCAATTCCTCAGTAATTGACTCAGCAGAGGGCGCACTCATTGTGTTGAGCTATCCACATGGAACGAACATTCTTCATGATCCGAAACTTGGAATCGCAGCCCTACCCCTCACACCGTTTCCTCTGATTACGCCAGAGATTGTACTTGGAACTGCCATCATAACAATCGCGTTAGTAGCAATCGCTATAATCGCAATTCGCCGTAAAAGGACACCATAACCTCAAATTGATGGCTTAAAGTGTCCTTTCGGCTCTTTCTTTTTTAGCACAAGACAACATGTAAGTCTTCGATAAGCATACATATGAACATCTAAGGAACGCGAAAACCACTTGGAGTACTCAATCGTAGGTAAAACTACTGTCACAGACAAGGAAGGGCAACACCTATAAACACTCTCGCGTTTCCCCTTTTTGTTAGCAAATAGGATTGAGTTTCGTTTTTTGAAAAACTTTAGCTTATCGTGCTAGGCAGCTATTCCCCTGAATAACATTCACTGGAACAGCACGGTTGCGTGACACAGCCACCTATCCCTGAGAGATAACCCCATCTCAACGCAAGTGAATCGAGGTGAACAGTATGGAAAAAGGAACCGTCAAATTCTTCAACGCCGACCGAAACTTCGGCTTCATCGAACGGAACACCGGACCAGATGTCTTTGTGCATGGTAGTGAAGTCGAAGACGCCCGTCTGCTACGAGAAGGTGACCACGTCAGCTTCAAAGTCGAACAAGGCGACCGTGGCCCCAAAGCCACCAATGTTACGATCGAATAAACCACACATTCACCCCACAACCAAATCAATCTCAGTGCTCTAACTTCAATCGAATTATTCTCAAAATCCACTGAAAAGAAGAACCCGGGATTGATTTGCTACCCATGTTACATTACAGGAGCTGAAAGAATATGAACGAAGAATCAGATACTGAAAAACAAGAAGAAGGCCGCGTGATGCGGGATCTACATCGACGCCCTCGCTCGCGCAAGAACCGCGAATATGTGCTAATCTCCGGTGAACGCGTCAAACGAACGGATATCGGGTGGTCTGAAGAGTACGAAAACGAGGATAAAGAAGAATAGATTAGAGCGAGTTGTCGTTGTTATCTCTGCAGTTACACCACTGATGCCCATGCACTGGATTCAATTTTGAA
>JBHLPI010000044.1:0-16201 GCA_048939595.1 Promethearchaeota archaeon
CTATGGTGCGGCGAAGAAATCAATAACAGTACCACGGATGGGTTATGTCGAGTTTAGTCCAAGTCGACGCTATCGACTGGTATTTCTGTTCTCCATCCTAGTTATTGTGAACCTGGTCATTTTCGCCATTATGGAGTCGGGGTTCTCAGCTGAGGCTGTGGTCTTTTTGAACCAGTTTGGCCTGTTGGTCATTGCAACAGTGGGTGGAGGTTTATTTGCAATGTTTGGGTGGGGCACCAAAATCTATCGCCTCCTCGGTTATGGTGTTGTAACGTTTCTTGCTTTCTCGATGGCTCACGTGTTAGTATTGCCTATCACCTATCCTATCATCGCCCTAGGGATAGCTATATCCGGATTAGGTTTTGTTTTGCTATACCAGTTCCTGCGGAGATATCCCAAAGTAAGAGAGCGGGAAGAACTGCCTGATGAATGGGAAAATGAATTAGAGGGGGATCTAAAATGAGTAAGACCGCTGATTTGAAATCAATTGAAAGGCAGGTCTATCTTTCCTACCATCAGGACGGATTAATTGACATCTTCGTGGGGATTTTACTTATATTTCTGGGTGTAACAATTTGGTTTTTACCAACTTTCTGGTTCTTCCTTATCAGTGGGCTTTTTGCCTTCATGTCAGCATACTATGCGGCGAAGAGATCAATCACGGTACCACGAATGGGTTATGTGGAGTTCTCGTCAGCTCGACGACAACGGATCCAATACGTCTTCTTGGTGTTAGTTATCCTCCTCGTGTTTGGCAATATTTTAGGAATCATTGCAATGCTATATCCGCCGTTAGGAGTGCTGATTTTTGAGTCGACCTTTACTATTTTAATAGTTGGTGCGGTTGGTGGCATCATTTTTGCGATCATTGGCTTAGCTTCCAATATCCGACGGTTTTACGTTTATGGTGTTATCTTTCTTGGATCGGCTTTGTTCACGTTCTACTTCCCGTTAATCTTAGTCTTACCTTTACTTGCTGTTGGCGTAGTCATGACCGTGTTCGGATTTGCATTGTTATACAGTTTCATTCGCAAGTATCCGAAAGAAGAACCTGGAGAGATGGAGGGTGCCTGAAAAGCCGGTTGATGCAAAGTTCCCAATCATTGATGACATTGACCGAGTGATTCATGAGCCTGCTAGACTGGTTATTATGTCTCATCTTTATGTCTTAGACCGTGCAGACTTCCTCTTTCTCAAGCAACAGACAGGAATGACGTGGGGGAATCTCTCGTCCCATATCACGAAACTCGAGAATGCGGGCTATGTGGAGGTCATCAAAAAATTCGTTGACCGAAAACCTTTCACACTAATTCAATTGACACAATCTGGGCGACAAGCCTTTGAGAAATATCAACAACAAATGCGGCATATGTTCGCAGGTATCAGTGACTAAAAGCGTGATGTATACATCGCTGACCGTGTTTCAATATGAAGTGTCACATTTGTTGGTCCAGTTTCTTTTTTGGGTGCAATAATGCCAGCGATTAGTACAAGGAGTCCTGGGATGAATCCAGCAGATCGTAGCCCTAAAATACCTGTAGCGATAAGTCCGGTTCGATGAGCGAGTGGGTTGCTTCGCCATAAGAGCCAGATGATGGCGAAAATGAAGTAATATATTGTCATCAAGAAAGGTATACGCCATTCATTTCCTGGAAAAGTGATAAGAGACGGGTGATCAAGAAGAGGATTAGGTACAGATAGCATATAATTATGTTGAATTGGAGAATTGCACCAACTAGCACAAGTGTGCGTATTCTTCCTTCTTAAGCCAGTTACACGTTTCTCCAGCTTCTAAATTATATTGCCTTCATGTCAAAATTGCTTCACTATGAGGTGGAACTTATTCATGGAGCTCTGGTAGACTGGTCAGTTGATAACCCCAGGGAATCCAAGACCAAATTCTTTCGTGTAAGATGTATTCGATGAATTTAATGGCAGTATCAAGGATACTGAGTACTCCCGCAAAAGCGATGTTACCAGTAAGGACAAAGGAAAGGACGAGGGTGCTTAGAGAAGCGAGAATTCGCCAGCTAATTCCTTTGAGGACGGAGCGTGTTCGAGTTTCTTCAGGTTTTGGCATGGCAACCACATTGCAGTTCTGTAAGGCGATTAACTATTCAGTTTTCAGGTTTAAATCTGAGTGCTAAAGGTGCATCGAGACATTCAACGAAAAGAGGGAACGGCCCAGGTCTCTGCACCCGTTCTTTTGACTCCTGGACTCCGCAGCGACACCAGGCAATGGCGACACAAGCACGTCATAGTTTGCTTTAATAGAATCAGCTATAAACTGCACAACGAGCGATTCGAAGTAAAAAGAAAGGGGAATTGGGTCAATGGAATCGAGCCGATTGACCCAGTTATGCGGATTCGCCACCTGCAACGGCTCCACCAATGAGGACGAGAAGCCCAGGGAGGAACCCTCCAAAGATCAGGGCAAGGATGCCGGTGATAATCAGTGATGTTTTATTGATTCCTGGGTCATGGCGCCAGCCAAACCAAAGAATGGCGAAGATAAGGCTTATGATAGCACCGACAAAAAAGAACGCAGGAAGGAGTAACCAGAGATCGAGAGGCGCTCCGAAGAGGAGAGGTAGGATGAAACCTAGACCTCCCACGACCAAGAGAAGGATGGCAACGAGTAACTGCAGTATTGCTCCGATAAGAATTAGTGTTGAAGCAGTTTCATCTGACAAAATGTTTCACCAGAGGACTTTTTCCTAACAACTTACTTTTAAAACTAAGCGAAAATCCATTAGGAAGCACTCAAATCGTAAAGGTGGGAATTTTAGCGAGAGATGTAGTAGGTTTAGGTGGATCATATAATGTCATTACTTGTACTTGTCTAATTGAGAGGAAAGGGTAATCGAGAGGAACAGGAAGAGTCTGAACAATATAGACATTCATACGCGATTCATTTGAGGTGACGGTAAAGCCGTTTTGCATTAGTTCTGCTTCGGTTAGGGGCAACCAGACTCCGAGGGCTTCAGTTTGTCCACTTCGGAGTGTGTTGTCAGGATCTATTGTATGCATGTCATTAAATCCTGTGAGGTTGGCGGTTTGCATCAAAACATGTTTTGCGGCCCAATAATCTAAGGCTATTGGGTCTGTACTAGCCATGAGGACATTGATGCGAGTGGCTTCTTCGTAGTCAGTAGAAGGACCACAATGAAAAGATGGCCACGGATTAGCATTGACCCAAATTGCATCGAGTATATTTAGTACGGGATATCGGGTTTCAGCAAGAAGTGTTCCCATTCCTCCTGTTGCGATACAATAGTGACCATTTGCAAGCCCACCGGGATTTGCATATCCTTCAGATTCAACACCCATGTAATGTTTGCTAGCCCCTGTGACGCCGTAGTTGACATGGGATTTGAGGATGGGTAGATTGATAATCTTTAGTCGGTTTTCGTAAGAAGTACCATTCCAGATGCCATATTTGAAGCTGATATAGGTGCCATCAGTTGTTTGGAATTTCGGATAAGATACGTAGACTCCTGTATCGGGATCAGGTAGGTCATAAAGGATGTATCCGTCAGTCATATCACCATCCGAATATTCGTCGACTTCATTTCCGCGAATGGTTTGCCAATCGAACATATTCACTGAGTAAAGGGTTGAGAAACTCCTGACTACATCACTTACCGATTGACTGTGATCCTCGGCATTATTTTCATCCCAGTTGAGAGTTCCAAATCCCTGCCCATTATCAGCAATTACAATTTCACCTGTGAAGCTATCTGGGTGATTAAGAATTGCTTGAATCAACTCTCGAAGTAAATCAGTGTTTGTGCCTCCCCGTTCTGCCCATTGGCTGTTGATTTTAATTAATACCACATCATTACTATCAATTAATCCTGTTGGCCCTTGATTAATGCCGTCGGTACTTGATAGATAAAAATCCAGCCCCTGTGAACCCATGAGATCGATGAGGTTGATGATATGGGCAAAAGGTCGACCATTGAGAACAAAGATGTTTGAAGCTGAAGAAGATGTGGCTGTTTGAGGAGTCAAAATGAGGTTAACGTCTTCGGGATTAGGTGCTGGTTGAAGCGAGTTCATAAGGAAAGCAAAACCTAGCCCTGCAGTAGGAATGATAATCACAAGAACTAAGATGGGTTTCCAGTATCGTTTGACTCCGCTCTTGATTTTTGCTGCTAATACTAGTATAGAATGCCATGAGAATCCTGTAGAGACAGAGGTTAAAGCGCTAGGAAGAATGACTTGAGCTGAAACTGATACAGTGTTTATTGCGGCCCGTTGACAAGGATAAACGACACGTGTCGGTCGGGTCCCAGTTCGAAACAGAAACCACAAGAGGCTAGCCGCCCCAAGAAGAAGTATACTCGTTTTTATTGATTGATTATCTTTTTTCTCCCAGCTGTTCAGCGATAAAAGCCAACGCACATGGTGATTTAACAGTACATTATAAAAGAAGACAGCTGAAGACTTGGATTCACTATTAGATTTCGATTCTTGAACCGTCAAGGGAAACGCCTTGCCAGTTTGGTTGCATAAATCTCATTGAGAGATGCTATAATTCCTTAGCAACCGGCAAGTTCGAAAAAAGGTAGCATCTAGGTCTCTGAAAAAAGAGGAAGAACAGGAGATAGTAATATCTCCCATTGTGTTGAGGCTAAACGCGTTCTTTGATTAGTTTCTGAACGACTGATGGATCAGCTAACGTTGTTGTATCGCCTAAATCTTTGGTTTCACCAGCAGCGATTTTCTTGAGAATCCGACGCATAATCTTTCCACTACGTGTCTTGGGGAGTGCATCGGCAAACTGGATTTTATCTGGTGTAGCAATCGGTCCAATCTCTGTGCGGACATGTTTACGAAGTTCTTGGCGGAGATCATCGGTCTTTTCAAAGCCCATTTTCAGGGTGACGAAGCAGTAGAGGGCTTGACCTTTGATGTCATGTGGGAAACCAACGACAGCTGCTTCAGCGACGGCAGGATGCGAGACGAGAGCAGATTCGATTTCAGCAGTTCCCATCCGGTGTCCAGAAACATTGACCACATCGTCAATACGTCCAACAACCCAGAAATAGCCATCTTCATCTTTACGAGCGCCGTCTCCGGTCATGTAGTAAGGGGGGAAGGTTTTGAAGTATGTGTCCACGAAGCGCTGATGGTTGCCATAGACGGTACGCATTAGTCCAGGCCAGGGTTTCTTAATCACAAGGTATCCACCTTCATTGACACCAACTTCTTGACCAGATTCATCGACGATCATGGCTTCAATACCAAAGAAAGGAAGCGTTGCAGAACCTGGTTTGAGTTCTACGGCTCCTGGGATAGGTGTGATGACAACACCACCTGTTTCCGTTTGCCAATAGGTGTCAACAATAGGAGCTTTTTCTTTGCCAACTATTTTGTAATACCATAGCCAAGCTTCAGGATTAATTGGCTCTCCAACCGTACCCAGAAGCCTGAGGCTGCTTAAATCATGCTTGCTAACCCATTCGTCGCCATGGCGCATGATCGCGCGGATAGCTGTAGGTGCGGTGTAGAATTGGCTAATCTTGTATTTTTCTACAATTGCCCAGAATCGGTCGGGTTCTGGATAGGTAGGTACCCCTTCGAACATAACGGTGGTAGCACCAGCAGCAAGGGGTCCATAGACGATGTAACTGTGCCCAGTAATCCAGCCGATATCTGCCGTGCACCAGTAAATGTTGTCTTCGTGGTAATCGAAGATATATTTGAAGGTGGTCATGGTGTAGGTGAGATAACCACCAGTGGTGTGGAGTACACCTTTGGGCTTGCCAGTAGAACCACTCGTGTAGAGAATGAAGAGGGGATCTTCAGCATCCATGTGTTCGGCGGAGCACTCACCTTGAACTTCAGGGTCAGCCATAAGCTCATGCCACCAAAGGTCACGTTTTGCTTTCATTTCAACATCTATGCCAGTACGTTGGACGATGATGCTGTGCTTGACCTTGGGGCAACTTTTCAGTGCAGTATCTGCATTTATTTTCAGTGGTATTGTCTTACCACCACGATAGCTGCCATCACTGGTAATAAGGCCAACACAATTGGCATCAAGGATGCGGTCTTTTAAACTATCAGCGCTGAAGCCTCCAAATACGATACTGTGGATAATTCCTAATCGTGCACAAGCAAGCATAGCAATGGCTAATTCAGGAATCATCGGCATGTAAATTGCCATTCGGTCGCCTTTCTTGTATCCAAGTTTTTTAAGGACATTAGCAAATTTGCTGACCTCTTCATGGAGTTGTTGAAAGGTGAAGGTTTTGTTCTGGTTCGGGTCGTCACCTTCCCAGATAATTGCGATTTTATTTTTCCGGTCGGTTTTCAAATGGCGGTCTAAACAGTTATAGGCGGCATTGAGTGTACCGCCTTTAAACCAGGTATGCCGGGCTTCTGTGGGATCCCAAGTGTGAATGGGACCAGGCCACTTTTCAAACCAATCCAGATTTTCAGCTTGCTTAGCCCAGAAGGCTTGAGGATCCTTGATGGATTCCTGATAGATTTGTCTCAGCTCTTCCATATTCTTAATGTAGGCTTGTTTGCTGAAGGCCTTAGAGGGCGGAAATTTCCTGGATTCGGTTGATGTAATCTCAATTTTGCTCAAAGCTTGTCACCATAGTATGTGCTAGCAGGCATATTGCTTTCAAGGAGTCAGATCTGTGTCCCCTCAGAATGGTAAACTCACATCATCGCGAGGAGAACGCGTTCCGGTCACGGAAAGCGCTATTTAAAACTTTGGGAGATTTAGGTGTGATTCACACAGTTTTACAAGTTCCTTTCTAAAAAAAGCCGAAACAGATATGTAAAATTTAGATTTCCCCCCTCCGAAGCCCATTCTAGCAATCATGGTTCACTTTGAGCACACTCTGAAATTCTTATAATAATCAGTCGCCAAGAGAGGCCTATGAAGCAAATCAAATTGAGGGGCACATATCATGAAATCGGGTTAGAGAACGGTCGACTTCTCGTTAATGAAAAAACCAAAGGGTTTCCACCGAAATTCTCACTGCAAAATCTTGAACGATCCAAAGCCTATGAAGAAGAAGTCCAGACACATTGTCCTGGATTATTAGATGAATTACGTGGAATGGCAGAGGGATGCGAGGTTGACTATCAGGCTCTTGTCGCATTCGAATTAACTCCCTTCCGTTTAAAACCCTCCTGTCTTGTCTTTGCAATCGCTGCTGAGCATACACAATCTGGTAAAGCCTTGTTCATACGGAATCACGAATGGATGGAAGAGGAAGCCCAGTTTCTAGCGAACTGCACTGTTCACCCATCTGGAAAGTTAGCCAGCTATGGGTTTACTTTCCTTTGGCCACTCCTTTCCAGGTACGGTGGAATCAATGAAGCAGGACTTGCCATATCAAGTGCAACGGCTAGCTTTGAGAATTCTGGTCCAGGGGTGATGTTGAACATAGCTACTCGCTGGATTCTCGATAATTTCAAAACAACGGACCAAGCTGTCGAATTCATCATGGAAATACCCAAGGTCTGGGGCATCAACTATCTCATCATTGACAAGAAAGGAACCATCGCTAAAATCGAAGCTCATCGACAGAAGACCCATGTCACTTATCGATCCAAGGGTTTTGACTTCGTCACGTTCACCTATGATACTCCTGAAATGAAGAAATTGGTCCCCAATGAGACACCACAAGCAATCCAAATGTTTAAGACACGTAAACAATTCTTGAACACCTGGTTCCAAGAACACAAAGGCAGTATCACGGAACAATCAGTCATCGACATCATGAAAGTCTGCGATAATCAATTGCACTACCATGAAAAAACAGCAGATGGAACGCTTGGCACCTGTTGGTCGTGGATAGTCTCCCCCAATTCAAACCAAGCGCTTATCAGCCTTGGACCACCATGTAAAAATGAGTTCAAACCCTATGAAATCGACTACACGTTCACCTAAGACAGTTTGAGCCAAAAGGTTCACTCTGTATCAACGAAGATATTATCCTCGAGATTCCAAGCTGGCGCACAGACAACGATGAACTCTACTCCAACCTCATCTGATTCAAGTGTTGTGGAAAGGCTCAAAGAGCAGTTGAGGGCGAAACGGTTAGTTCTTGCTGCTAGTATCAGTGATATATAGAGAGAAAGAGAGATGCGATTAATCTCAATTCAAGGTAAGTTATTTCAGGTTTTACGAAAAAGATATGTTATGTTCGTTCAGAGGCGAATTACTTCAACGAATTAAAATCGGTCCATCTCCAGGTAGGGCGTTGATATGGGAACGATAAAAATGAAAGTATCTGAGTGGAGATTCAACTGATGAAGAAGCTAATTGCATAGGGTAATTTTATTTTCGAAGTTCTTCATTTTCTTTCTTCTTTTTGAGTTGAAAAGCCAAATTCGGAATTCTTTTATGACGTGTTACCTATTTTCTTATGGAGATGTGGATGTGAATGGTATGTAGTAAGAATTCGTCTCGAATGCGTTGGACTGCTATGGTGTTATTCCTTTGTGCGAGTCTAGGAATATACTGTGTACAAGGCACACCAAGCAACTGTACGGATTTACCTTCAGTAAATCAACACTACACAAGGTGTGTTGAACATGCATCCTTTCTGCCAACCATCAGCAACGTCAATCAAACCCCAACTAGTGTGGAATATTATTACCAAGTCAATGTCACCACCGTCGTGCTCAACATCACCGTTCTCGGGTCTGTTCAATTATTTTACCGCGTAAATATTGGGAACTGGCGAATTGTAGAAATGAACAATCTTACTGCTAATACTTTTTCCGGGATAATTCCTCGTCAACCTTGGAATAGCCACGTTGACTACTATGTCAACGCCACCGATGAACTCGGGCAATCCACGATTGATGATAACCAAACCAGCTATTATCGCTATGTCGTCATGGACACGATTCCACCCAGTCTTTCCATTATTTCGCCACGACAAGGTGACCACATTTTTGGACAAGTGGAAATCGATTTCATTGTCAGCGATGCCGGCAGTGGTATCCAACGAAGTGAAGTATACATCGATGATGCCCTCGTTGGTATAGGTAGCTCCGACTGGAGTGCATGGGTCCAAGTCACTGATGGTGGTCACATATTTTTATTCAAGGTCATAGATAATGCGGGAAACGAGGTCGAACATGAAGTATCGGTCGAGGTCACCAATCCTCCTACTCCGTTTCCCATTCCTGGCTTTCCTTTTGAAGCAGTTATAGTTGGCGTATTCATTGCCATAGGACTCCTCCTCGTTCTTCGTCGCCGAGGGATTCAGTTATGTTACAAACACACCTGTTCCGCATAGGGATTTCTCAGTGAGGGCAAAAATGAATTTGCCTGCGACGAGGATGGTGCACCCATTGTTGGAGCTACAGAGCATCAATCCAAACTTAATTAATCTTAACTAATCCAACTCTCCCTAACCTAACTAACAGGGCACGTTGGCCCGGTGTGAGGTGAGCTACCCCGGCAAAGGTGACACCCTTCATCTTGAGCACTCTTGAACGGGTACTATTAACTTAATCTTAGGTGTTCGCAGTCTGAAATAAGTTATTTCAGGATTTCCGAAATAGATATGTACTGTTTTCCTGCAGAGTTGAATTAAGTCAGCTGACTTTGGGGATAATGAAAGACATTAGCGTGTTCTACGATGTCTTCAAACGAACATGATGAACAGGAATTCGATGATGATAAAGACCCACGGTTCCGTCTCTTCTTCGAAAATGCCCCACTGTATTGTTACATGGTTTCACCAAAAGGAATTTTACTCGATCTGAATAAAGCAGCTCTTGATATCTTGGAGTATACACGGCATGAGTTAATCGGCAAACACATTCGAACAATTTATGCTCCGGAATGCGAAGAGAAGGTTAAAGAGCTCTTCGTTATGTGGAAAGATAATGGTAGGATAATAGATGAAGAGCTCATCATCCAGAGTAAATCTGGTGAAAAGCGAACTGTGCTTCTAAGTGCCAATGCAATTCGTGATGAGGCGGGAGCCGTCAAACATTCTATCTCGATACAAAAAGACATCACAGAACTGCGACAGAAGCAAGATGAATTAAAACAGAGTCAAGAGGCTTTAAAGAAATCCGAACATGAGAAATCTGTGATACTGGATAGTATCTCAGAGCATGTAATTTTCCAAGATTTGGAAAACCGAATCATCTGGGCTAATCGGGCTGCGGCTGAATCTGTAAATTTATCTATTGAGGAAATCATTGGGAAATATTGTTTTGAAATCTGGAATAACCGTCCTAGCCCCTGTGACTTATGTCCAATTGCTCTAGCACGAGAAACAGGTGAGTTTCACGAGCAAGAGATGCAGACACCTAACGGCCAAATGTGGCATGTACGTGGATATCCTCTTTTCGATGAGAATAAACAGCTAATTGGTTGTGTTGAAGTCACTCATGATATCACTGATAGAAAACGAGCGGAAGAAGCATACCGTAAACTTGTGGACCAATCCCTCCAAGGACTCTTTATCATTCAAGGAGGTAAGGTCGTTTTCGCCAATCCAGCTTTCCTTCGAATCAGTGGTTATACAGAAGAAGAAATCCTCAATTTTGCACCCTGGCAGATTTTTGAGATTATTCATCCTGAAGATCGTGGTCTACCTTGGGAGCAGCTCCAAAATATTATTCATGGGGAACCAGTCTCATCGAGTATAGAATTGCGAGGAGTTTTGAAGGATGGGAGTATGCGATGGATTGAACTTTCTCTTTCCGTCATTGAATATCAGGGGCAACTAGCCACTCAAGCCACAATCATGGACATTCATGAGCGAAAAATCGCTGAAAATCTGCTTCGATTAGAACGGGACCGGGCCCAACGCTACTTAGACATGGCAGGAGTGATGTTCATCGCGGTTGATACCAAGGGGAATATCACCCTTATTAATCGAAAAACCTCTGAGATTTTTGGCTATTCTGAAGAGGAAATGATTGGGCAGAACTACTTCGATTTATGTATCCCAGAACGGCTTCGAAAAGAAATGAAACGGGTATTTCAGGCGAATATGACAGGCGAAGAGGAACACCGCACTTTTGTTGAAAACCCAATAATTACTAAAGATGGTGCTGAACGGCTGATATCTTGGCATACAACCATGTTCTTTGATGAGGAAGGGAATCCCACAGGCGCCCTCACAGCAGGAGAGGATATAACCGAAAGAAGAGTCGCAGAAGATTTACTGCGTGCTGAAAGAGATCGAGCTCAGCAGTACTTAGATGTCGCTGGTGCTGCTTTCTTAGGAGTAGATCAGGACCAAAAAATATTCTTAGTAAATCGAAAGGGTTGCGAAATTTTTGATTATACCGAGGAGGAGCTCATTGGGCAAAATTACTTTGATATGTGTATTCCCGAAGAATATCGTGATGAGATGAAGCAGCGCTTTGACCAAGCGATGACAGGTTCTATTCAGCTGAATGAGTATGTAGAAAACCCTATTTTAAGAAAAGATGGTAAGGAACGAATCATCCAATGGCACACGGTTGTTTTAGAGGATGAGAACGGGAAATACACAGGGATTCTGAGCTCCGGAGAAGATATCACAGAACAAAAATACGCCGAGGAGGCACTCAAAAGGTCCGTTGAACGATACCGATCCCTCGTTGAAGATACAACGGGTTGGGTTTGGGAAATAAATACGAATGGAATCTTCACCTACTCGAATAGCGCTATTGAAGATATCTTGGGATATACAGCTGGTCAAATCATTGGACGTCGTTTCTTTGAGTATATGGATCCTACAAGAGTTAAAAACGGCGAATCATTCGTTGCAGAAACAATTGAAACACCAAAACCTTTTCGCAATCTCGTAGATCGATTTGTTCATCGTGATGGAAGCATCGTTATCCTTGAAGCGAATGGTCGTCCGTTATTTAATGAAAGTGACGAACTTGTTGGATTTCGCGGTGTTTGCCGTGATATCACACAACGAATGCACGCTGATGCGATTCTGCGAGAATCAGAAGCTCGGTATCGATCCTTGGTTGAAACCTCCCCAGATTCCATTACCGTTACTGATCTCGATGGAAAAATTATTCTTGCGAATGAGCGAACAGCACAGCTGCTTGGCTTCAGTAATCCCGATGAGCTTATTAGAAGAAATTGCTTTGATTTCATCGTTCCAGAAGAAAGAAGTGCGGCAATTGAGACATTGAATAACACCCGAGAACACGGTCCCTCTGTCCCCAAGCCATTTTCAGTGATTTACAGTGATGGTACACCTTTTCCTGCAGAAATTAGTGCTTCACTTCTAATTGGAGCTGAAGGAAACCCAACTGGGTATATTATTGTCACCCGAAACATCACGGAACGAAAAGCGGGGGAACGAGCCCTTGAAGAAGCTAAAGCACAAGCTGAATTCTTTACAGATTTGATGGCTCATGATCTTACCAACATCAATCAGGCAATTTTATCGGCCTTAGAACTGCAACTTATGAACCCCGAGTTGCCAAAAGACCTTCGGAATCAATTGGAATTATCGCTCGAGCAAGTTGAACGGAGTGCAGCTTTGATAGGGCGGGTAAAGAAGTTTTCTGGCATGGATAACGCAGATACACTCATGGAGGTTCGTGACCTCGAACCTGATTTCCAATCAGCACTCCAAGCCGTTAAACAAGCATTTCCTGCAAAGACAATTTCGTTAGATACTAATATTCATCCTGATACATTTAGAGTCTTAGCCGATGACTTCTTGTTCGATTTATTTTTCAATGTGCTTCATAACGCTGTTAAATTCGACCAAGAGGACAAGATAAAAATTGAAGCCAAAGTCATTCAAGACACAAATAAGCGATTTCTTCGAATTGAAATAAGTGATCATGGACCTGGTATTCCTGACGATCTAAAGGAACGAATATTTGCTCGTTATTCATTACGAATCGGTCAAAAAGCCCAAGGATCTGGTATCGGCTTGACCCTCGTCCAACGAATTGTTAATCGATATGGCGGCCAAATTTGGGTTGAGGACCGTGTGAAGGGTTCACACACCAAAGGTGCCAAATTTATCTTTCTTCTTCCTATGTGGAATTAGGTTCTCCTGCAATTTCTCTAACATCAGAATTAATCGATTGTGGATTGCGAAATCTAATAAACCTTGGCTGAATTGCATGGCTATAGTTGCTTACGCCGACGTGCTGCCAGCCAGCAAATCAGTGTAAACGCAAACATGAACACACCGATAAGAACAAGTGTTTCACCGAGAAATTGCTGATTTAGTAAGAAAGCCACGCCCCCCGCAACGAGGATGGTGAACCCAATAACAACGGAAAAGCAAACAAGCCACCCTGACGATCGCGAAACACCATCTAAAGAATCATCAGAAGACAAAGAAAGACCCACACCTCGAGTGCTGGTTCTGTACCTGATTATCGCTGTGACTATAACGCTTTTGGTGTATTTTCTTCCTCAGCCATTTATTCTAGCCATTCCCACTGCAGTTGTTTCAGCAGTGACACTAACATGGATTGGAATACCATCTGTTGCCTTAGTTGACTGGATTAGCGGAATCGTTTACGTTTATGTCAATGGATTTCAATATTATCAAATTGTTAGAGAGTGTACTGGTATCCAAGTTATCGCAGTATTCATGGGTTTGATACTTCCCCTCCCTCGAGGAGAATGGTCAAGAAAAATCTTGGCAGTAATCGTAGTAACCATTCTGCTATTTACTGCAAACGTTGCTCGAGTCGTGTTTGAAATTTGGCTAGTATATATGGGGATTCTACCCTGGGAACTTGCGCATTATCCGATGAGTTTTGTCCTGGGCGTAGTAGGTGTATTCATATTATGCATTGTTGCGATACTTTTGGTCCCTGGGTTTATCGAAACCTTTGAGGATATGATCTATTACCTTTTTCCTCCAAACCCGAACCAAACCGGCAACCAAGATACCAAAAACCAGAACACATCAGTCTTCAAAGAATACAAAAACTGGTCATTTCGACCAAGACAAGGCTTTAGAATCAGAATAGGTCAGCCATCGTGAATCGACAGTTATTCCACGCAGGTGAGCAAATCGGAGTTTATGGACAAGCTGATCTTTCATTTCTTCATCCTGGATCTCAATCAATCCATCAACAGTGAATTGTAATGTCGCTACTATAGCATTGGTATGGACACCGGATTCAAGAATGTAAATACCGGTTACCCCCCGATTCTTGACTCGTGCACAGAGAACCTGGATGAATTTAATCACCGAAAGTGGAGCCGAGTATGTCATAAGGGTGGTTAGGTTATCTAGGCACAGATGGCCATTATCAAGATCTGCTATTGCTTGCAGAAGAACCAGGTTGATGGTATTTAAGTCATAGAGGTTTTGAAACGAATACGTTTCAGTGGATGGTTGGGCAGTAACACATGATACACCATCAGCGATACGCAGCTGAGAAACAACATCTTTTCCTCCTAACTTACTTAAGGTTTCACGGATTTGCGGGGGAGACCATAGAGTAGTAGCAAACACCGCTGGTTCATTTGCTTTCAATCGATCTGCCATGTATCGGAGTGCAAAGGAGGTTTTGACTACACTTGGTGGTCCGATAAGAAGTATTTGGGACCCTCGGGGAATTTTGAATGCCTCTTTCGGTATAAAATCTAAAGTGATGAATTCACTCATCACTGGTACCTCCATTTAGGCTTAGCCCCTTTTTTCCTAGGGTTAGTTCGTGCCATCTGGTGTCATGCTGGACTCCGATGAGACTGTATAAACGGAGGAATCGTTGTAGAGATCCATCCGAGCGTTCTGTGGTTTTTGTATAAATGGAGCCTTGAACAAGAGAACGAAGATTTGTAATCAAGTGGGAATCATGTGCGTTCTCTTCAAGAATTAGGATAAGAATACGTTCCAAAGTGACGATGCGTTGAGCTAGACTATGAACAAAAGTCCGGATCCGTTGTTCGTTTGGCGCTGATAAACTGAGACCTGAAACCGAGTCAATGACAATAATGGAGCCTGGTTTCAGAAGCTTAGCATGGTCGGTTACAATAAGGTTGACTTCGTTGAGATTGCCAGGATTACTAATCCGGCTTAGGGCATACGGGTCCTTCTGCATCCCAATCCGCCAGCTATAGGCATCAATATACTGGATGGGATTCTGCTTCTGCTGCTTTGGTAAAGGAATTCCAAAACCGTGGGCTTGTTCGATGAGTGTTGAGGGGGCATTCTCTGTTGTCAGATATAAGGCATCCAAGCCCTGACTAGTGGCTTCCAGTGCGAGTTGGAGGCTAAAGCAGGTTTTTCCTGATCCAGGCAATCCTACCAAAGCAATGCTGGTTCCTGGAGGAAGCCCCCTCTGTAGAATTGGATCAAGAATCACATTAGCCCCCTCGGTCATTTACTAAACAACGTCCGAACCTGTTGTGGAGAGCCGAGTTCGTATTCTAGCTCTCGTAGGAAGGAAAAAAGGTTTTGGGAAGTCTGTAGATGTTTGTGAATACTTTGAGAGTTAACGCAAACCTCTTAAGCCATCAACTGTGACTTGAATATAAGGAGACCATCTAATCGGGGGATTAGCGTGGCTGAAAAGACAAAATCCGGTATACCAGGTTTAGATGAAGCATTATATGGTGGATTTCCAACCGGGGCTGTCATTCTCGTCAGCGGCGGTCCAGGGACGGGAAAGTCAATTTTGGTGAATCAGTTCTTAGTCAAAGGTGCCGCAGAATACAAAGAACCCGGTGTTCTCGTTTCAATGGAAGAATCGCTTGCCTCAACGATTCGAAACATGAAGCAGTTTGGTTGGGATCTCCAAGATTTGATTGACAAGGGTATACTTGCAATGGTTGATGCGTCGCCAATGATACAAAATGACCGAGTAGTTCTAAAACCAGAACACCCCGTTTTAGGCCGAGAAGAATTTACAATGGAATCACTCCTTTCACTGATTCATCGAGAAATTCGACGTATCAAAGCAAAACGGGTGGCAATAGATTCGATTTCCACTCTCACCTTACAACATAAAGATCTGTTCCGGATTCGTCACGACCTGCTGAATATGGTCCGATCACTACGGATGAGTCAAGCTACATGTCTAGTAGCAGTTGAGAGTCCAACTGAGAATAGTATCGGACGCTTTGACGTTGAAGGGTTTCTCGTGGATGGCGTCGTGATGATGAAACTAATGAGTCAAGGGAATGTTCGCATTCGCACCATTGAAATTGGCAAAATGCGTGGTACTAGCCACCAAATGAACCCCCTCCTTCTCATGATTGGAG
>JBHLPI010000045.1:0-16144 GCA_048939595.1 Promethearchaeota archaeon
CCACCAACACTGGTGGCGACTACGGGTTTTTCTTGGGCCATGGCTTCCAGTTGGACGATGCCAAAGGCTTCGGAGCGAGAACGGGAGGGTAACACGAAGATATCACAAGCTGTGTAAATATCACGCAGGCGACGACGCGGGAGTACGCCGAGAAAATGAACTGCGGTATCGAGATCTAACTCCCTTCTGAGTTGGGAAAGGGACGCGGTTAAGGGTCCAGAGCCGACGATGGCTAGCTGAGTGTGGGGATGCAGTTGATGGATACGATGAAAGGTTTGAATCAGGGTGTCGAGACCCTTGTAAGGGACTAATCGCCCAACAAAAAGCAGAAGGAGATCAGAGGAGTGAAATCCAAAACGTTCCTTAGCTTGACGGGTGGTAAGTTGGGATGTGAGAAAATAGGGATTGATAGCAGCAGGGATGACCGTGGTTTTATGAAGATAGTCTTGGAGGAAAAGCGAGCCATTGCGATACATGGGTGAGGTGACGATGAGTTGTTGAGCGATGTTTGCAGCTCGTTGTCGCGCCCGGTAATACATTTGATCCACCCATTGGCGAAAGAAGTGAGTGTTTCCGGCGATGTCACTCATTAGGGCATCAGCATGATAGGTGATAACAAGAGGAATGTGGGTGAGTTGACTAGCAGTAGCGGTGATATCGACGGTCATTGGGGAGTTGATATGGGCATGGAAGATATCTGCCCGGTCACGGATAAGTGCAGGTAGTAATCCGGGAAGAAAGGGGTAATTGAATGGGCGGGCGATAGCTCGAAATCTTCGAATTTGGATGCCTTGATAGGTTTCAGTGTTAGGAGTGTGCGGGAGTTGGGTGGTGAAGACTTTGACTGTGTGTCCAGCGTCGACCAAGCCTTTGGCGAGGTTGAAGGCGTAGGTTTCGATGCCTCCAACGACAGGGTAAAAGTCATGCACTATCTGTGTGATGTGTAGTGGGCGTGGCACTCCCTTTCCCCCTTTGAGTTAGGGTCCTGTGACATTCATAGGAAGATGGACCCATAGGCCGCGACCTAAGGCGTCGCGAACCCAGACGATTTCATTGGTGCTGGGATTGTAGTGCCAGAGCTCGAAGGTGAGTCGATAATTGATACCGGGAGTAGTCATATTAAGGGTGACTGGGAAGCGCCAGGTGCCTCCATTGGCAACGAGTCTTTCGTATTGTTGAAGCGTGGGGGCCGTGGAGGGGGTGGTGGCTGTGGTCATGGTGGCTTCATTGGCGAGTTTCATGCGGACATAGAAGTATTGGACTACGCCCATGTAGTTGGAGACTTCGATGTTGAGGGTAATGTTGGTGTTGATGGTGACATTGGTGGGGTAAGGTCCGGCCTGCATGGATTCGTTGAGGAGGGCAATTGAAGGTGTATATTCAGCCGGCGGAAGTAACCAGACAGAGATGAGAAGGGTTCCTGAGGCGAGAACAATACCGAACATGATGATGGTGAGGAGGGTTTGGGTGTATTTACTCATGATGTTTCCTCCTCCTTTTCATCGTCGGGGAGCCGGATTTCCATGCGAAGGAATTTCCGCCGTTTTTCTTTGCGGTACTGTGTCCAACGTGAAACGACAAAGTAACTGGTGGGAAGTGAAAACAGAACCACAGCTACGACAACTATAATGAGTGATTGAGTCTGGGCCGTGGTGGTGAGGCCTCGAAGCTGTGCTTCAGTGCTAACTGTTTGTGCCGTAGTTGCAGCTCCATCCGCTAATGTGATGGCCGTAGAATAATCGGTTTGATTGTAGGCTTGCCGGGCTTGGTTTAGCTCTAAAATCGCCCTGTTGAGTGTGCTAATCAAATCCGTGATTTCTGATCCTGCCGCGTCAGCGAATATTAAATTGAAGTAGGCTGAATTGATGGCGGTTTGTGCAGCTTCAATGGCTTGTTGAGCTTGATTGGGGGATGGTTGTGAATACACCAGATCACTGTGTGAACCAGCACTCTGAATTGGATTGCCAATGAAGCTTACACTCAGAAAGAGTAATGGCATTGTGAGGAGTAGGAGGAAGTGCTGGCGTTGCATAGGCGTCGAAACAATAGGGGACTCAAAGGTTAAAAGAATCTTTGCTTAATGGTCCGACGGGACGGACATCTTATGCTGCTGCGTGAAAAGGACACCTATGTTCCTGAAACCGTTCGCGAGTTGATTCTTGAGGCATTACGGAGTCGACGGTTTTCAACAGTGCAAGGTGTCGTCACTGAATTACGGGGTAAAGGGGTTCCCGAAGATGTTACGATGCGAATGATTAAGGATTTGGCGAACGAGGGACACGTTCTGCTGAACATTCCTGGTGCTAGAGAAGAGACTGTGATGGCACCGGTGTCTGGAATCCTTGCATATTTACGCAGTTCATTGGCACTGGATTTGTGGCTGACCCTGATTCTGTTGGTGTTGGGTCTCAGTACCACCTTTTTGATTCCTGTCGAATTATTCCCTGTGGTAATTTTGCGCTGGGTTTTCGGAGGTTTATTGTTGGTCTTTGTTCCTGGGTTTGCCTTTATCCGAGCCCTCTTTCCCTTTGAACGATTTATTGACCGATGGGAAAGACTTGCCTTATCTTGTGGTCTTAGTATCGCTCTGGCAGTATTAGTCGCCTTTGGACTGAACTTCACCCCATGGGGAATAACACTAGTTCCCACGGCCGCGGTGCTTGCGGGCATTACCAGCATCAGCATCTTGATTGCCACAATACGCCGGGCACGTGTTCTAATTGCCTAGCCCTTCCAGCTTAAGGTACTGGGAGACCCTTTACGAAACAATGAGGGGCTTTGCAATCTTTTTCTACACGGTATTCAGGACAGATGAGCGCACCGGGTGGGATTATTGCTCCGGAGTCTACAATTGCATTATCCCCTATTATGGTGTAAGCTTCAAGCTTGACATCCTTTCCAATGACAGCGCCTTGTCCAACGATTGAATGGTCAATGACAACACCCTGTTCGATGGTGACATCGTCAAAAATTACTGAATGTGAGATGTGGGACTGCGCTCCGATTCGTACTCGACTACCAATGGTGACATTTGGTTCAACTATTACTTTTGCTGCGATTTTCGTATTGGAGCCGACGTATGGAGTTTTATGGAGAATTGTGCGGAGTGCACGGTGAGCTTCGAGAAAAGAGGCAGGAGTACCGGTGTCAATCCACAGACCGTGATGCTCCCAGCCAAAAACAGGTGCAGTTTGACAAAGCTGAGGAAATACCTCGTATTCGAGGGAGACCTTTTGATTAGTGGGAATGTTATCTAGCACGGTGGGTTCGAGGACGTAACATCCTGCATTAATCAGGTTGGTGGGAGCTTGGGCAGGATCGGGCTTTTCGATGAATTGGTGGATTTGCCCATTTGCGGAAATATCGACTACGCCGAACCGAGTGGGGTCTTGAACTCGATAGAGGGCTAGGGTTGCTGTGGCTTGATGGTCGCGGTGATATTGTAGCAGATGATGAAAGGGGAGATCCGAGACAATGTCACCATTTACTACTAGAAATGGAGCATCATCGGGAAGATAGGATTCAGCGAGTTTAATGGCACCTGCAGTTCCTAAGGGATGTGGTTCAATCGAATAGTGCATGGTGAGACCATGTTGGGCGCCATCGCCGAGATTGTCTTGGAGCGCGACATTGTCGGAACCGGTAGCAAGAATTACTTCCGTTATTGCCACCTGTTGTAGCTGATTAAGGATATAGCCGATGAGCGTTGAATCAGCAAGGGGAAGAAGCTGTTTGGGACGAGAACACGTGAGAGGGCGAAGACGAGTTCCTATTCCACCTGCAAGTATCACGGCAATCATGGAGTGCAAATCCTGAGCATGTTTTCTTTTGAGGCATAAGTATTTATGTGGAGGTTGAGCCCTCTTTTCTATGGTTGGGGCTGCCTGTGGGCAAGACTTAAGAACAAAGCCTTATCAAGGCAGTCGCAGATTCCCTACCATAAGGGGTAACCAATTATGGCACGAGATAAAGTCTACGGTTTCCTCATTCTCCTCTTCGCGATTCTAGTTCTACTCTATTACACCTATTGGGCTCTCATCTATCCCTTCATGTTTTACAGTGTTTATTCGAGTGGATTTCCTCCAGTTGATCTTTCTGGTCACCCGTGGTGGCCATTCTTTGCTTGGATTCCACAGCTGGCTTATGTCCCAGTCCTGTGGGAGCCTTATTGGGCTGTAGCAATTCCGGTGTGGCTGGCGATTGTGCTCGTTCTCTTCATTGTGGCTTGGATTGGTTGGACAATGCTTACAACTCCACCCCCGATTCCCCTTGAAGAAATCGAGGAAGAAGAGGAAACTAAAGAAGAGTAAACGACATCCCATCAACATCGGTTGTCTCCCTTCGTGGGGGACACCCCTTATTTTCTTTAAGTACTAAAAGCCAAGACGATTACGCATTCTATGCTTCAGGTGGTTGATCCCCTGCTAGCACTTCTCGCCATAGTTCAAGGCTTTCTTCGGCTTCCTTTTGATCCATCTTTTGAATAGCATATCCCGTGTGAACGATGACGTAGTCTCCAGGTTTAAGTTCTTCCAGAAGAGCGACGGAGACGGAGCGTTTAACGCCACCAAAATCAACGATAGCCGTATTGTCTTTGACGCTGACAACTTGTGCTGGAATTGCGAGACACATGAGGGGTCACCGGGTAATTTTTTGTATATAGAGTGTGGAGCCGGATTCTTCTTAAGGCTTCCCGCATTGCTAGAGAATTAGTGTGGTCACAGTGGCGCCCCGCGAAGCTGAACGTTTAGCAAAGGAGTATGGATACAAGACGTTCATGGTTCAGCGGTACTTGGCGCTCTTTGGAGAGGAAACCGAACGATTTCTTCAAGGCAATGACCGAATCTTTCCAAAAACTATTCGAGTGAACACACTGGCTACCACAATTCAGAAAGAGACCCAGCGGTTAAAAGCGAAAGGGTTCAAGCTAGAACCCAGCCCCGGTTTGCCATATGCCTTCCAGGTCCTCGAATCCCCTTTAACCATAGGTGCCACCACCGAGTACCTGTTAGGCCATTATATGCTCCAAAGCCCCGCGTCCATGTGGGCCGTTGAAACCATGGAGCCACGAGATAAGTGTATGGTTGTGGATATGTGTGCAGCGCCAGGAAGCAAAACCACACTCATTGCCCAATTAATGAATAATCAAGGCGTGTTAATGGCGACAGATATTAGTCGAAACCGTATTCGGAGCCTTCGATCTAATCTTTCACGGATGCACGTTGATAATGCCTTCGTGATGCGCATTGATGCCGCCCGATTGCCAAAGATGGGGATTCAAGCAGAAGCCATCTTATTAGATGCCCCCTGTACTGGTGAGGGACTAATACCATTGGATCCCTCCCGGAAACAGAGTCGTACCCCTCAAGATGTTGCGACAATGGTAAATGTTCAGCAGAAACTGATTCTTGCCGGATCACAGTTACTCCAAGACGGAGGAATCATGGTTTATTCTACATGTTCTTTTGCTCCAGAGGAAAATGAGGAAATCATTGACTATGCGTTACAGCGCTGCCCGTTACAGATTATGGAAACTGGATTGCCAATCGGTGAGCCAGGGTTAACGTCGTTTTTTAATCGTGAAGTGGACAAGAGCTTACAATTAGCGCGAAGGTTTTATCCCCATAAACATGGGATGGAGGGTTTCTTTATTTGCAAAATGGTAAAACACGCCGCCTAACCTATACTCCTGCTAATTCAACAGAAACCCAGCTCATTCAGAAGGGATTAGCAACCTATATCCCTGAGGATGGCGTTCAGCAATTATTCAGTGGGAAACATCTTATTATCGGAAAAGGACGCCGACACGAAGTGTTTCTAATCACTGACCTCTTGTGGGAGTTGTTTCACAATGTGAAACCCCAGCATCCATATTTTATTGGACTGTTTCTGGGTGAACTGAAAGGACATGAGTTTCAGCCCAGCCTTCACATCCTCCAGCGATTAGCAGACGAGGTAAAACCAGCCGTAAAAGCCATTTTAACTCCTTCAGGTGAACAACAGTTTCTTTATGGCCATTCTGTAGAAGCGCAAGAGTTTGCTTCAGAACCACACCAACAAGAAGAGACGAACACAGTTATTGTAGTAAACACAGCAGGAGACGGACTAGGGTATGGCATTGTTAAAAAAACCCCGAAACGAACTCTCCTCAAGAACCTGCTTGATTTAGGATGGTATTTGCGACGAGGGCAATAAGATACTCATTTAGCACCTTATTTGACCTAGCTTGAATAAGAATGATAAGCTAAGAAAGGTTGAGCATGTGCCCCTGGTATTGCTTAGCCAAAGAGCGCTCCTAAACCTGCTACCTCTTCAGGCTTTTCTTCCTCTTCCTTTTTGGGCTTCTCTTCTTTGGGCTTTGCCTCAGCAGGAGCTTCTTTAGCAGCTGCAGCTGCGGGTGCAGCAGCGACTGGGATAGCTTTGATGGCTTCATCAATGTTGATGTCTTTGAGCGTTGCAACAAGGGCTTTGATGCGGCCTTCATCGGGGTTGATGCCTGCGGCTTCAAGAACCTTAGTTAGACCGGCTGCGGAGACTTTTTTGCCCGCTTTGTGAAGGAGCATTGCACTGTATATGTATTCCATTTTGTGTTCGTCCTCCGTATTTCTTGGGGAAGACAGGGGCGTTACCTGTGAGAGGAAACGCTTCAGTTGAGGCGTATTTTAATCTTTTGTCTTTTCGTTACGCCGTAGTTAGTTGGGTTGGGCGTCGGGATTCTTTTTCCGGACGGCTTGTGCCAAAGCCGTGGCACTCTGTTCGGCTTGGGCAAGGATTTGGTTGGTCGTCTCATCGGTAGGTATGGCAGCAAAGAGGGAGAGACTTCGCGCCTCTTGCACGGCTTGTTGTAATAAAAGTGGCACAGTTTCTGCACTGACATAACTCATCGTCAGAGCAAGCGCTAGCCCTTCTTGGGCTGCCGTTGTGAGTTGATCGACGACATCACTGCGTGAGATGGCGAAGACATCCTGGGAGAGAATGACTCCATTATCATAAGCTACTTCAAGTTGGAGGAAAATTTCATAAGGTTCCATTCCAAGGCGAGACAGGACTAAGGCTTGTTCGCGGGTGACGGTTTCCCCTGCTTTGACGACGACATGGTCCTGGGTAATCCAAATGGATCCGCTCTGAATCCGGGTTTTCAGTCCCACTTGACTAAGTTCTGAGATGAGGGGTCCTGGTGGGAAGCCTGTGTTCCCAGCTTCAATGATGATATCTTCAGGGGCCACCGTGCCTACTTTGGCAGGAGCTTTGGCTTTGTTTTGCTGTAATAGGTCACTGAGTTCAAAGGGACTGATGTCGGAGAAGGCAAAGGCGCTGGAGCCTTCGATGAAGGGAATGAGTTGTTCTAGGTTCTTTTTCTTCGCAGCAGCTTGTTCGATGGCCCTAATCATGAGGTTGTTTCGAGACATGTGAATCTTCGCGGTATCCCGTAACACCTTTTTGATGGCTTGAAATTGCTTTGAGCCGATTTGTTCGGTGCGAACAAGGCTGATGTAATCATATTTTTCGAGAAGGGAAACCAGATGGGCAACTTCTTCAAGTTTTGCTTGCGGAACTGGACGTCCTTTGCTAGTGAGAGGTCTCTCGTCTGTGACCGGTGTTTGTTGTCCTGAGTTCATCATGCTTCGCCGTCTCATGCTATTTCGATTTTAATGGGAGGACCCATGGTGGTCTTTGTAAAGATTTTGTCGATGTTTTGGAACCCTCGTTCAAGGTTCGATTCGAGGGATTTCACGACTGCTTCGATATTCTCTGCAATCAATTTAGGCTTCATAGTGCGTTTTCCAACCTTGGCTTGAACGACCAAGTTCTTGCGCATTCGAAGCTTTACAGAAGATGAGAATTCGGAAAGCAATTTTCCAACATCGGTGTCAGAGGGAACGGGACGTGGCATTTTGCCACGGGGACCAAGATAAGGTCCGAGAACACGACCGACAAGAGGCATTAAGTCCGCTTGGGCAATGAAGAAATCCATTTCTTCTGCTAAAGCTTTGGCTGCATCCTTATCAGCATCTAGTTGCTCAATTTCATCGGGCTCAATTATTCGAGCTGCTCCAGAGTCACGGGCTTTAAATGCAAAATTGCCTGATCCGATGATAGCGACTTTGACACCTTCCCCGGTACTGTGAGGGAGAGTAACATCGACATTGAGTTGTTTGCCACCCTTCTTGAGGTCGATGCCTTTGAGGTTCACAATAACCTCCATGGCTTCTTCGAATTTCCGTTTCTTCGCTTTGGATTGGGCTTCGCTAACTGCAGTGACTATGTTATCTAATTTCAATGACATCGTTGTATTCACCTGAGTTATCCTTGTAGTTTCTCTGCATAGAGCCCGGCATCGATTTCTTTTTGGACTTCGCGGCCGTCCTTTCCTTCAATGGTGACGCCCATACTTACACATGTCCCAAGCACTGATTTTACGCGGTTTTGTAGTGAACTGCCAAGGAGGTCTTGATCCTTGGCTCGTGCAACTTTCACAATCTGGTCAAGAGTAATATCTCCTGTGACTTCCGTTCCTGTTGCACCGGTGCCCTTCTCTACACCAAGCTCTTTGATAATCAATGCGGAAGTGGGGGGAAGCCCAATGGTAATTTCAAACTCTTTAGTATCATCATCTACAACAATGGTGACTGGAACTTTCAAGCCCTTCAAATCTGCCGTTAACTCATTGATACGTGAAACTATCATATACAGGTTGGCCCCGGTAGGTCCCAAGATTGGGGCGATGGGAGGTCCGGCGCTTGCTTTACCGCCTTCGACAAGGGCTTCACATACGACTTTACCCATTGTTGGTGTCTCCTCTAGAGATAGGTCAGCTTCAAGAGCTATACGCGATTTAAAAATGTTCTGCCTCAACTTAGACGTTCAACGGGTTATGGTGCTAGAGTCCGAGGAGTTCTTCCTCTTCTTCGGGTTCCTCGCGGGTTCCGCGTTCAACGATGCGTAAGAAGTCGGCATGGACTTTAACGGGGATGGGGGAGGGGGCTTCGAAGAGTTCAAGGGTGATTTCGTTCTTCGAGGTGTCGATGCGCATGACACGAGCACGTTCTCCTTTGAAGGGTCCACCTGTGATTTCGACGATGTCACCGAGCTCCAAGTCTTCAGTGGGTGGTCGTGGAACGAGGATGTGTTCGATTTCGTCGATGAGGATTTTCCCCGGGATGATGCCTTTGATGTGGGGAATTCCGGCGATGGCGAGTTCGACTTCGCGGGGGCTTCGGGCTTCAATGAAGATGTAGCCTTTCAGGGGTTCGGGGACGAGAATGGCTTTAAGGTCAACTTGGCGTTTAGTGACGCGGCCAGAGATAACGTGAGCAATACCCTTCTCTTGCCCGATAGTGGTTCTCACGATGTAGATATTGGTTGTTTCTTCAGCCATTCAACGCACCTCCTTAGCATAGAAGCTCTGCCATATATGATTAAAGGCCAAATTGATTAGTAACGACGATCATGATAAGGCGAATAAAGAAGCCAACAACTCCGACGACGAATAGACCAAGCATGCTGAGTTTGAATTGCATCCACATTTCTTGCCGTGTGGGGCGTTGAGAAAGTTGGACGATACGCTTGGTGTTTTCCCAGAATTCGGATACCCGGTTTGACATTTTTTTCACCTATGGTCAACTAGAGGTCTTGGGCAGTCTCATCTTCCCTGTCTTAATAAGTCTTTTCGCATTCGCACATCAATAATGGACTACTCAGTTTCTCCGCGGATAAGATGGCGGATTCGGGTGACCTGTAACCCAAGAGCCTCTGCGAGTGCCTTAACTTGTTCGCGTTGAACACCTTTCATGCCCTTCCAATCTAATGCAGCGATGGTGGGTTTCGGTCGACTGCGCTGGATGGCCTGAGCAATGAGTGTCTCAGATAACTGATTCAAATGGTACCGGGGCATCACATGGGACACGGCGTATTCAGTTTCTGAATTTAAGCGTGTAAATCCAGGGCAGTAGTGGGGACCTCCAAATCCTAAAACCGTGGTGTACGGGGTTTGATATTGTTGAGCGGTGAGTACGATGGTTCGAGCAACGATTTCTGCGGCAAGGGGGTTCTGCCATTCGCGTTCAGTACTCCCTATTTCGATGTAAAGAACCGGAGTGGATTTGATAAAGGGCCCGTGATGGGTAGCTTCTAATCCGCAGGCCCAGTCGGTGAGTCCTAATCGTTCTTGCTCTGAGAGGAGGGTCTTTAACGCGATTTTCATGGCAGAGGGAGGGGCAATACACAGAGTGGAGGGTTTTCCTCCTAACTCAGCTTCCGCCCAGTTTCCAGGTATATGGGTGAGAAGCGCAGGTTGGAAGGCGGCAGATTTGTGTCGAGAGGCAAAGATGAAGAGGTCAGCTGCAAAATGGTCATCTAGGTTATCTGCATAGATGCTGTCGGGTTCAATAGTAACAAGTGAGAGTTGATCTAGCTGGTAGATGGGCTGGTTATCATAGGTGGCTGATGTTTCGGTAAAGGGGAAGAGGGTAAGGAGTTGGTGTTTGATGTGAGTGGCAGCAAGGTCTTTTTGTGAACAGAAGCAAATCACTGACACTGGGTCGGCCTTCAGATGGGGTGTTAAAGGAGTAGGGCGAGGACAGCTTTTTCGGTGTGGAGCCGATTTTCGGCTTGGTCCCAGACGACGCTTTGTGGACCTTCAATTACACCATCGGTGATTTCTTCATCTCGATGAGCAGGAAGACAGTGCATGACAATGCAATGAGGCGCCGCGAGTTCCAGAAGGGCTTCATTGACTTGGTAATTGGGAACAAATGCCGCGAGTCGTTTCTTACGTTCGGCGTCTTGTCCCATGGACACAAACACATCCGTGTAAATGACATCGGCATCTTCAACTGCAGCTTTGGGATCGTTTGTGATTTCAACCTGGGCCATATTTTCAGCCGCTCGTTCCCGAGCATATGTCGTCACGTCAGCGTTAGGCTCAAAGCCAGGAGGTGTGGCTACGGTCACTTCGAGACCCATGATTGCCCCACCTAACATCAGCGAATGGCAAACATTGTTACCATCTCCGACGTAGACGAGTTTGAGCCCTTCAAGTTCATGGAGTTTTTCCCAAATTGTAAGAAGATCAGCAAGTCCTTGACAGGGATGATACATTGGAGTTAGAGCATTGATAACTGGAATGGTGCTATACTGGGCAAGTTCAACCACATTTTCGTGGCTCGTTGCGCGAATAACGATCCCGTGAAGATATCGGCTGAGGACACGTGCTGTATCCGCTATGGGTTCACCCCGACTCAGTTGGAGTTCCTGCGAACTGAGAAACAACGCATCACCAGATAGCTCGTTAATCGCGATTTCGAAACTTACTCGAGTTCGAGTGGAAGGCCGCTCGAAGATCATACCCACCGATTTTCCCAACAGGCTAGTCCCGAGTTCGCTTCGGTAACGTTGACGTTTTAGATCCGATGAGGTGTCAAGAATAAGCTGGATCTCTTCGCGGGTGAAGTCTTTCAAACTTAACAAATGGCGCCCATTGAGTTCCATTGTTACCACATACTTGGAGAGAATCGTGTGAACTTGCAAGCACTGCCTCTTTTTAGCCTTTGCGTCCAAGGATTGCATTAAAAGAATTAGTCAAGTGGAGCAATTTTTTGGGCAAACCATTCTGGGTCAAAGACTTTGAGATCTGGATATTCTTGACCGACGCCTACGAAAATAATTGGTTTACCTGTTGCAATCGCAATGGAAAGAGCGGCGCCACCTTTGGTATCTGCATCGACTTTGGTGAGAATTGCGGCATCAATCCCAACTTTCTCATTGAAGGTTTTTGCCTGTTCAATAGCATCGTTACCAGCGAGGGCGTCTCCAACGAAGATGACGAGATCAGGCTCTGCAACGCGATGGATTTTTTGCAGTTCGGCCATGAGATTCTTGTCTGTTTGCATGCGTCCTGCTGTATCAATGAGAACCACATTTATTCCGCGAGCCCGCGCATGGTTGATTGCATCATAGCCGACTGATGCAGAATCAGAACCATAGGGTCGGGTTATTACGCGGACCTTTAAGCGATTGGCATGGGTTTGGAGTTGTTCAGCACTGCCTGCCCGAAAAGTGTCTCCGCAGGCTAAAACCACTGAGTATCCCTTTTGCTGAAACATATAGGTCATTTTCGCAATCGTTGTGGTCTTCCCTGTTCCGTTCACACCCAGAAACATGATGGTAAGAGGTTCTCCTGCTTTTTTCCTCTGTTCGAGGAGAGCAAAAACATCAACGGGTTCTTCGGGCGTTAATGCCTCAAGAATAGCCTGATATAGAGCTTCTCGAATGAAGCCTTTTTTACTTTGTAAGCGACCAATTTGTTCGCCTTCTAAGGCTTCTTTAAGTCGATCATTTATTCTTTCAGTGGCTTCGTATGCAACATCATTTTCTAATAGTGCCATCTGCAGGCTAGAATAGGCGTCTTCAAGGTTCTTTTCGCTAATCGATTTGTGAGTGACCTTTTGGACGAACCCGTCAACTGCATTACGAAGTTTTTCAAACACCTAGAGTTCCCCTAAATACTAGTCATTTCATTCTGATTTTGATGGTGGTTGTTGGGCAGTCTGAATAAGTTGATTGAGCTGTGAGCGGTAATCTTCAATTCGGGCCTGGGTGTTTTGGATCTGTTCTTGTTGACGTTGAGCAATGTCAGTGAGCTGCTTCTGCTGTTCACTAAAACGAGTGAGTGCTTCATCAATGGTCCGTTGGGCAGCAAAGCCTGCTCCAACTGAGGTTACAACGTGTTTGGGATCGGTGAGTTTGACGTGGATATGAACTCCTGAGCCGATGTTAACCATGATTTCGTCCCCGACCTTGTGATTCTTTAGTTCCTGAACGGCCGTAGCCGTTTCAGCTAGACGTTGCAACTGGAGTTCAATCATTTGGAGATTGTTTTGTGCCCGAGTAATTTCCTCTTCGAGGGCTTGGACTGACATGATTAGCTGTTGTGCGAGTTGTTCGGGATTGGTAGGTGGTTGCGCCATTATCATATTTCCCCCAGGGGGTTAGCTGGACAGGTGCATCTGGGTTTTATTCAATGCCACTGAGTTTTCGGATAAGCGGTTTCTCAGCTTCTTCAGGCGAAATCACAGTAATGGTTTCAAGGGTGATTGCCGGGCGTTTCACTCGATGAAAGGAACCTAGGAGTGAATAAAGGTGTTCTTTTGCTGTTTCTTCGTTGACAGCTCGAATTTCTTGAGAGAAGCGATACTCACGTTTATCGCGAATATAGGTTCCTTCTAAGCGGTACACTTGTACTGACATTCTAACCAGCCTTCTTAAGATGTGCAGACATCCATCGAATAGTCAGGTCTATTTTAATTCTTTCCACAGGCAATGGGAAGCTCAGAAGAAGGCTTCAGTAATACGCATGAGTTCGGGCCCGGTTGTCTCAAATCCTGCTGCGGCTGCTTTCAAGGTGGCGAGAAGCCCAATGGAGATGTAGGGGACTCCGCAGTTAATTGTGCCCATCTCAGCTTCAACTCCAAAGAAAGATGCCAACCATTCGAGTTCTTCTTCCGTGACATCTGTATGGGCCAGTAACCCCTGATTGGTTACGACACAATAAGATCCGACTAAATCTGACCCGGCAATGGTTTTAGCTTCGACTTCGACTCCAAGTGTGTCACGAATGGCTTTGATATCGGTCGAAGAAAATTTGGGACTAACGAGTGCAGCACGGTCATTAGTGAGGATGAGGTTACCAAGTGCAGTGAGTTTTGAATTCAGCTGGAAAAGAGGAATATCCAGAGAAGCTTCAAGTGCAGCCACCTCTTCATTGAGAACTATATGGGGCACTAAAAGTCCATTTTGGTTTCCAGCTGTAAGAATTCCAACAAGTGTGCTTTGACCTATGGTAGTTCGAATGGGTTGTTTCTCAAAAAGGTCCACTAGTCCCTTTGTCGTGGGTTCATTGCTTGGGGCTTGGAGAAGCCAGTGATCCGTTGCCCGACAAAACGCACCGATATTTGAACTGCCGTCAAAATCGAAGCGTTGTATTTTGCCACTCATCTAGAAGGCCACACTGAGAAATTCGTCTAATCCGGTTGAGAAAATGTGGGCGCTATCCTTCGACAAGGAAGACTTTGACCAATCCATCCCTATCTTTGGTAGCTCTGACGCGAACACGGCGTGGTGGTTTTTCTATACCACGGGTCCAAAGGTATTCGTTCAGGGAGGTGTCGATGGTGAGGTCGGCGCCATCTTCGACTTTCATATGTCGGATTATGAAGGCTTTAACAAGGTTAACAGCGCGCCTAGCTCGTCTCTTGCGTACGGCTTGGTAGGCTTTACCCAGGGGGATGGTGTAAAGGCGTTCGACCACGATTTCTTCTGCAACTTCGGGGACCCCGAGCGAGTCGGCTAGTGCATCGTCTTTTTCTGTCATTCCTGGGTAATCTCCTTTTAGTTTTAGGGTTTGAGCTTAGATTGTCGCCAATTTCGGCGTTTGGGATGGGTGCGGATTTTGCCATTGGTCTTGACCATAATCCAGGCGGGAACGCCAACGTTTGATTTCAACTGACGGCCAAGCCGTAGTTTCTTTGCCAGTGGTTTGTTACGTGCCATCAATGCCACCTTTCATTTGAATTGGATTTTTGTATCGCGCTGACGTCCTGCGACTTGAGCAAGCATGGTCTTCAGCGTCTTGTCGGTAATTGGAATTTCAGGTAAGCGATTCGTGGATGCCAAGCGAATGAGTTCATTTTCCAGTTGCTCAGCAAACTTGGGTTTCACCATGCGAAGATTGCTTAACCGTGATCGAGCTTCGGGTGAGAGAATCTGCCGTAGAACTGCGGCCCGTTGGGCGCGGATTTCGGCTTCTTGAGCTGCGACGTGTTCTTCGGCTAAAGCTTGTTGTTGGAGTTCAGCCATTTTCCGTTTTCGCAGCTCGTTTAGTTCATCTTCGCTCAAGGCGTAAATCTCCGTGTTGTTTTATCCCGCATCCTGTTTTCGCATCATGTGTGCTAATTTGTCCAAGAAGGATCGCCCTTTATGGGAAAGGCGACGTCCTGTACCTTTGTCGTGTTCGACGAGTCCTGCCTTTTCGAGTTGTTGGAGTGCCGTTCGAATGATGGACCCGCTCCCTTTCGAGAAATGGTTGGGACGTGCCCCTCGGCGTTGTCGTCCTCCATAAGCAGTTCGAAGTCGTGCAGTACCACTTGGGCCTTTCACGTAGAGACGTCGAAGAATCGAAGCACACCGGGTATACCACCAATTGGCATCGATCGGGGGTTTTTCTTTATGGGCACCTGTCTTGGCGTAGGTAGCCCATTCCGGCGGGGTAACTTCTTTTGCTTTCTTGAGTTCCTCGGCAATGCGAGGAATCAGTTGCTCTGCAGGAACATCAAATACAGTAGACACGATAAAGACCCCACGGCGTATAGAGAATCGACTCGCCGACGAGTCGGCTGAGATACACGATGAGAGCCTTAAAATTCTTTCGTAGTTACTTTGGAACTATAACCACGGTTATCGGGCAAGAATGACTACGAACCCTCGCTGACCCCAGACCTTGCTGGAGGTTAGATTCGCTAGCTGGGCTACCAGTTCATCGAAACCAACTGAATTTGTTGAGGTTTTGAGAAATTTGACTTTGATTACTTTTCGTTTTTTCAGGTGGCGATTGACTTCTTCGATTATTCCTGCGTCCAATCCGTTTTTACCGATACGGACAGCCGGTTTTTCTTCTGCCCAAATCCGAGCTAGATCAGCTTTAGTTGGCATGGTTGGTTCCTCGCGTTTGGTTCCAAAGGAGTTTGCGGCGATTACCACAGGAAAGGCAAGTGATAACCAGGGACTTATTCCTACCGGCGTTACGAAGGCGTACCCGTGCATTAATACCGGGACGAAAATAATGTTCACAACGATGACAGTACCGATGCCGCAATTCTTGGGGTAGCCGGACTCTAGTGCGCATCATAATACGTCGGGCGGATTGCACATAACGCTGAGCAAGCGCAGGATCTTGTGGCGCAACCGCTTCAGCCCTCTCGAAGAGAGTCCGGAGATGCTGGACCACTGTGGCTCGCCATCGGCGACTCCCGCGTACTCGCATACTTAACACCGAATAAGAAAATGGGAAAGTGGTGCGCTGTCCGGGATTTGAACCCGGGCACCCAGCGTGGCAGGCTGGAGTCCTAGCCACTAGACCAACAGCGCA
>JBHLPI010000129.1:0-5022 GCA_048939595.1 Promethearchaeota archaeon
GAGCTTCCTGCTGATAATGTTGATCGCATTGCGAAATTCTACCAAACGGTCTTTGGCTGGAAAGTTGAGAAATGGCCTGGCCCCATCGATCACTGGTTCCTAATTACTGGTGTTGATTCTGAACCAGGAATTAATGGGTCGTTTGGGAAACGAGAGGATTTTCCTGAAGGCATACCGGTCACTGTGATTGGTGTTAATGATATCGATAAATACATACAATTAATCAAAGCAAACAAAGGCACTCTTGTAGGTAGCAAAATTACCATACCCGGTGTGGGGTACTATCAATACTTTAAGGATAGTGAAGGCAACCTCTTAGGTATGATGGAATACATTTCAACAGCGAAGTGACACGAACTTAGATGAGAACGCAAATGGATCCACTACTTCTAAACCTACCAGAAACACTCAGCACGCCTCGGCTCTTAATTCGAAAATATAGGGCTGGTGATGGACCCGCTATCTATGCTCTCTTGGAACGAAACGAGAATCGAGCCTTTCTTTTCCCAAATGTAGAAGAAGTCGCTACTCTGCAGACAGTCGAAGCAGCAGAACTAAAAGCCCGTAGACATGCTGCGGAATGGGAGTCGCGCAAACGATTCGTGATGGGCATCTGGACCAAAACTACCACCTCCTATATTGGTGAACTTTGGATCGAACCCCAAAACTGGGAGGTTCCCTCCTTTGAACTTGGCTGGTTTCTGGATAAAGGCGCTCAAGGAAAAGGTTTGGCCACTGAAGCTACACAACTTTCTCTCGACTTCATTTTCCATCATCTCCATGCACACAAAATCATTGTAATCACCCGAGATACCAATCACCGCAGCATAAAATTGGCAGAACGAATAGGGTTCAAACGAGAAGGCCATTTTCGTGAAGCCCGAATCGAGAAAGGCGAACGTTATGGCCTTGTATATTTTGGGCTTTTAGCTTCTGAGTATTCGAAAACACGTTCGGGTTGATTTGATGTTGTTTTATGAATCATCGGGTTCGTAAAAAGCATGCTCCGCTATCATTTTTTCAGAATTTCACTCCTAGCCGGTAACCAAGACCATAAATTGCACTACCTGTGTTTCAATTTATGAAACAGCATCAAGGATAGTTGGTAATAGTGCATTTAAGGGCGCTGAAATACTGTAGGACTGTAATTTTCGTTCTGAGCATCCTCTTAGTTGGTGTAATTACTCCTCCTCTTTTTCACTACGATTCGAACACTACAGTTGCCCAGAAGACACTTGATATGGCTTCTGCCCGTGTTGCCATCTATAATGTCCAACGATTCGATAATTTTAGTTTCATCGCATGTATTCATTTGTTTGAATGGATGAATGCCTCCGTCGAACTCGTCTCAGCAACCCAAATCCAGTATGGGGTGCTTGATCGCTTTGATCTCTTAGTGCTACCCGCTCATGGACCCAGCACCTACGAACATGATTTAGCTCCAATTGGAAAAGAACGAATCAGACAATTCCTCGCCACGGGAGGCTCACTCTTTAGTGTATGTCGAGGCACAGAATTCGCCGTAATTCAGTTAGGACTTATTGATGCAACCTTACACTATTTCGGTCCTATTGGTGTCCAATGCCATGATACTCACAATGGCGAACTAGCTGTTAGTGAGATGCTTGTAAATCGTGCTTCCACCGGTCCCGACCTGTCACAGGAACCCGATTCCTATATGGTCTTTACAACAGGCGCTTCCTATTTTGAATTCCACGACGACACCCCAGTTATTCCCCTTTTATCATATGCAGAGTCGGGGTTACCGGGTGTCATCGCATTTCGATATGGTCAGGGAACAGTCTGCCTTTCTAGCCCGCATCCGGAATTCGAGGAAGGAGATGATCGCGATGGGTTAAGTTCAGATCATGTCTCCCATTGGCCGACCTACCAGAATCTCATAGATCCTGACTCCGAATGGAACTTGCTCTACAAAGTTTCATGTTGGCTCCTGGCCTCCTCGCCAGGCATCCCCTCGTCATGGTATCTCGGCTCCTTAGTTCTGATTGGAGGAGTGTTCAGCGTCGTTTTGGTTGTAACTCTTATAATTGATATTAAAAAACGAAGAAGGTGAATTATTGTCCTCTTACAGAATCTGGATTCTAGCGTTGCTTCCCTTGCTTCTTGTACCTTTTACTTTAAACGCCGAGTCAAGTGTAGTAAACGGTTTTGTTCCCTTCCGTGATTATTGGCCGACATCAGGATGGCGTGGGGTCATTCCAGAGGTCCAGGGAATGAATTCTACGCTCTTAGATGAGTTCTGGGCCACTATCTACCTTTCAGACAATGTGCTAGGCTTTCTGCTAATTCGTAATGGCTACTTATTGTTCGAAGGATATGCTCCTGGTGTTAGCGCCAACCATCTTTGGCGAGTCTATTCCATCACGAAAAGTGTTTCAGCAGCGGCATTTGGGCTTGCACTGGCTGAGGGATATGTTACAGGTGTTCATGATCCAGTATTGAGTTATTTTCCCGGTCGTACAATCCAGAATCCTGATCCACGAAAATCCAATATGACGATATGGCACCTACTCACTATGTCATCTGGTTTGGAACGGAGTGATTTCGGGATGGGCGCAACATCTGATTGGGTGCAATATCTCCTCGATTCTCCGATGTCTCACGAACCAGGTGAGTTCTGGGATTATAATGGAGGTTGTAGCCATCTTCTTTCTGCAATTATAACCGAAACCACAGGTGTGTCAATGGAAAGTCTTGTTCGTAATCGATTGTTTACTCCCATGGGCATCTCCACATATGAGTGGGGTGAAGATCCACAAGGCGTTACCACCGGGATGGCTGGCTTAAGTCTAACCTTACGTGACCTAGCTAAACTCGGTTATCTATACATGAACAACGGAAGCTGGAATAATTTGCAACTACTACCAGCAGAATGGGTCGAGGATTGCACAGAACCGCACTTCATTTTTCCATATGGCGAAGGTTATGGCTTTCAATGGTGGATTGATCTCCCCATCAATGGCTACTCAATGCGAGGTGCAGGAGGTATGCGACTTTTTGTGCTTCCTGAGCAGGATCTCATTCTCGCCTTTGGTGCCGCACCATATGGTTCAGAAGACTATTATGCCTACTTTGATGAATACATCTATCCCGCAATAATCGGGGATACTACAAACTTTCCCATTCCAACCTTCGATCAAATTGTACCATGGGTGGTTGGAATAGTTGTACTCGGGATTTTAATCGGTATAATAATTCTGTTTTGGCGCCGAAGGAACCGCTAATCCGGCTATAACAGGTGTTCAGTATCTCGGAACGAATTTGCTACCCTTATGGATGTGCAAAAACCTTTTTCTGCCGCCCTCCCAAACTTTGTTTGAAGCCAAGCGACAGATTTCAGAAATCGCATCCCAAGCTTTGCTGGAAGGTGAATTATTATCCCTCGGGGGCTTGTTGTCAGTCAGTGGGACACCAAAGAAGGACTTCAGATTCTATCCAAATTTCCTGCCTCTTTGGACTTCGATGAAGGTGAGCTTTCCCTGATGTATTATAGTTGTGCTCCCGAAGGGAATGGTGCTTCTTTTCAAATTTTTCCCACTAAGGAGGTCAGAGAACGGGCCGCGGTTACCTGCACTCGTACTAAACGCGAAGGCACTGACGACGATGTCTGTCTCACCGTCTTACTCACCGCAGAAGAAGAACCGTCGGCCTACGAAGAAATTCTCTATAAAACGTTACAACGTATCATCAAAACAGGAGGTAATCCAGCGAACCGGAAACGTCGTTACCGACAAATTCTCTCTGATAGTTTTCGAAAAATCCAACGCCGTGGTGGCTCCCGCGATCAATCATTATGTCCCTACATGTATGAACGACCCATCAAAAACAGCGAAATAAGCTCTTTTTGTCGCGTTGTTAAGAAACAATGTTATCTTACCGTCTATGATATGCCAGGATACCCTCAATGCCCTCGATATATTCGCCGACAACGACAAATCCAATTAGCCAACGCTCGTCAACTCATTCGCGCAGGGATTCAGCGCATCCTTGAAGACTATGATAACGAGCGTCAAAAATTCAAAGACCAGAAACCTGGTTCCTGGTGCGAACCGGTCCACGCAATCCTGGATCGCCTATTTGCCATTCTAGAAGTAGAAACTGAAACCGAAGAATATGCACATAATATTGTTGAATATGTAAGCCAAGAAGGATTCTTCCAGGGTCACCCTCGACCAATCATCGCTGCATCCATTGCTTATTATAGCGGAAAACAAACCGGAGATTCAATACCCGAAAATGATATAATCGAACTTGTAGGTTGTTCACGTACTTCATTACGCCGAAATTACCGTGAACTGCGAACCCTCCTCAGTTCCGATGAAAAAAAACTCCCTCAACAAACTCGACGACGACGCACAACTGCACAGAAAAAAGTACACACACGCGCTGAATAAACACTAGGAGAACCCCAATTATGATACACAACGTCTTCCTCATGACCCGTGACGGACGCCTCGCCTTCCATCGCCAATACTGGTCCGTCGATATTTCTGCTGAGGAACGCCAAGAATTCCTTTCCACTTACAAGCACTTCGAAACTGAACTTGGCAGCCAAGTCGACTTACCCATCCACGTCAAAAACATCAAATTCATCTACACCGATGCAGGCACAAACCTCCTCCTTGTCTTCGCCGTCGACATGGGTGACGAAGATGAGAAAATTAAAGACACCCTCAAAAAAGCCCGAGCACTTCTCATCAGTAAATTTGGCCACGAAATCGACGCTTACATCCAAAAACCAGTCCCTCTCGGTGATGGCTTCAAAGGGTTCGCCGCTGAGCTCGACAACGTCATCGTTACCATGCTCAAAATCTGTCTCCTTGGCCAAGGAGGTGTCGGCAAGTCCACTATGCTCAAACTCCTGACCGCCGACAGCATTCCTGGCGACTACTATCCCACCATCGCCGTCGACATCGAAACCCTCCAAGGCGTCCGCTTCGGACCCTACGAACTCGCTGTCTGGGACTTCGCAGGCCAAGACCGCTTCCGATCCCTCTGGAA
>JBHLPI010000130.1:0-5021 GCA_048939595.1 Promethearchaeota archaeon
TGGCTAAAGGCTTCAAGGATGAGTAAGGGATCAAGTCGACTTGTACAGGGGACTCGAATAGGAATCATTTGGGGAGGATACCGTAATCGATTTACACCAGCATTATCTGCTGCTGCATAGGCACACCAGTTACAGAGGAAACCAATTATGACCGGTGAAAGAGGACTCTCTTGGCATGCTGTATCGACGGCTGAAAGGAGTTGTTTTCGTGTGAATCCAGGTAAATCAAGTGCGGCTGTTGGACAAGATGCTACGCACGCACCACAACCAGTGCAAGCTAGTTCATCGATTTGTGGATACTTTGAACCTTCAAACGTGATTGCATTAGCATCACAGGTTTTTTCGCATAGCCGGCAGCTTTCACACAATCCTTCGTCTACTACAGGTGCATAAACTTCTAGCTCGATTTTACGTCGATGCAAGAGAGAAGACACTTGAGCTGCTGCTAAGCCTGCATGAGCAACTGTGTCGGCGATGTCCTTGGGACTTTGGGATGTACCTGCAAGAAAAATCCCAGCAGAATATGTTCCTGTTGGATCCAGCTTTGGGTGTTTTTCCAAGAAGAAGTTGTTCCCATCTAAAGGAATATTAAGTATCGAGGCAAGCTTGAGATTTGATGGGGCCGGATCAATACCGACACTTAACACAATAAGATCTGCGGGAAATTCGATAGGCTCACAGAGTTCGGTATCTTCAGCGCGGATAAGTAGTTTTTTTGTAGTAGGATCTTCTTCGATTTCAGCAACACGGCCACGGATAAATGTGATACCATGCTCTCGGCTAGCCCTTTCATATAGCTCTTCGAAGCCTTTACCGAAGGTTCGCATGTCAGTGTAGAAAATGTAGACATCAGTTTCTGGTTGAGCCAACCGGAGTTGAACAGCTTCTTTAACAGCGTAAGTACAACATACACGACTGCAATATGGTCGGTTTATCCGAATATCCCGACTACCCACACATTGGACAAATGCAACTCGTTTTGGAGCCTCTCCTGAAGAAGGTTGTACAACAATCCCCTTCGATGGACCTGCAGGATCCAATAATCGTTCTAACTCTGGTGCGGTAATAACATCTGAATACCTTCCATACCCATATTCAGGAAGATTTTGAGGATTATAGGGTTCAAAGCCGGTTGCAACCACAATTGCTCCAACTTTGAACGTATGGTCCTGCTCAGTATCTTCGAAGCGGATTGATTCTTTTTCACATACACCAACACAGGACTGACAGCCGATACAGACATCCATATCAATGTATGGCGCGAGGGGTACTGAGCTCGGATAGGGACGAATGATGGCTCGTTTGGTTCCGAGACCATAGTTGTACTCATTTGGTTCCTCAATGGGACATATCTCTAAGCATTTGTTACAACCATTACAGGTCTCAAGATCGACGTATCGGGGTTTCTGATGGATTTTTACTTGATAGGCACCAGGTGTTCCGTGGACATCGTTGACTTCACTCAAAGTTAGAATCTTAATTTTCGGATGAGTGTTAGCTTGTGTCATTAACGGTCCAAGGATACAGAGACTACAATCCAAGCTGGGGAAGAGCTTATCCCATTTAGCCATATGGCCCCCCAGAAATCCATTTTTTTCCACAAGAATAACCTCGTGCCCAGATTTTGCGAGTTGAAGTGAGGCCATGATACCAGCTGGTCCTCCACCAATCACAAGAACCCGTTTCGTAATTGGTACACTAATTGAACTAATACTAAGCCCAGCTTGTGCCATTTTCAAGGCTGCATCAATCATGAGTCGAGCTTTTAATGTTGCAGTATCAGGGTTATCCCAGTGAACCCAACTACATTGTTCTCTGATATTCGCAATGGCAAGGTGCCCACGATTAAGTCCAGCTTCTTCAACGGTCTGACTCATCAGCTCGCCGTGCAACCGTGGTGAGCAGGCGGCAACCACAACGTTGTCTATCTTTTCTTTACGGATGGTGTCCCGGATTAGATTCAACCCTTGTTCCACACAAAAATGGGCATCGTCTACAACAATAAGATTTGGCTGCTTCTGATAATGCTGAACAAGCGCTTCAACATCCACTATACTTTCAATATTCGACCCACAATGACAAAGAAAAAGTGCTGTTTTCGGAGACGTTTTTGGCACGGTTTTGCGGCGTGTGGCCTTAGACCTCTGTTTTTTCATTTTAGTTTTTCCAGATTTAGCCACAATCGTCACCGAGTCTCTTTGACATGAGTTCAGGGAGCACTATGCGCTTTAACACTTGTTACGTTACTATCTGATGATTTAATTGTTAAGGCGAATTGGAAATTAAGCCAACTGGTTGTTACCCAAGAGATAAAGGGAGAAATCAGAACAAAATACGAGTAGGTTGTGTCGTGAACCAATGGCAGACAAGAAAGTCAATCCCATGCAATTGTATAAGCTCCTGCCCCAAACCAATTGCAAGAAATGTGGCATGACCTGCATGGCCTTTGCAACAAGGCTAGCCTTACGCGAAGTCGAACTCAAAGAGTGTAGACCCCTCTTTGAAGAAGAACAGTATAAGGAACAGTGTGCCCAACTCAACGACCTCATCGCTCCACTTTTAGATACTGAAGAAACGGGCGTGAAGCTCGATGAAACCAAATGTACAGGATGCGGTAATTGTGTTGTTGTCTGCCCAGTTGATGCTTCAGCAGAACCTGGAACAGCCTCTGGGAAAGCAGCGCGTTCCACAGATACAGTCTTTCGCGTCGAAGATGGCATCGCAAAAATCATCAACCTTGAGAAATGCCGACGATTTCCTCCCGACCGGATGAATTGTCGAGTCTGCGAGCAGGGCTGTTATGTCAAAGCGATTGAAATCTGGTAACACTACACGCATTACATCAGTTGAAGGGAATGAAACGTGCAAGATACTGTGTGCTGTGGCTGTTCAGTCGTCTGCGATGACGTTGCCATATCAGTGAAAAAAACTGATTTGCATTCCTTAGGTCTTTGCCGACTCGGTCACGAATATTGCAGCTCGATTTTTAGTAAAACACGACTCTTACACCCTTCAATAAAAACTACTAATGGAAAACCGAAACTAGTAACTCCTAAAGAAGCCTTGGAGAAAGCTGCACAGCTTCTTCGAGAAAGTAAAAGACCATTATTGATAGGGTGGTCAAATAGTACAACCGAAGCGATCACCCTTGGATTGAAGATAGCCCAAAATAAGAGAGGCGTGTTTGATAGCACTGCCAGTTTCGAATACGGATCCCTTCTTGAAATGGGATTGCAAGGAGGTGAATCAGAAAAGGTTTCACTAGAAACAATACGGGATTTTGCGGACTACATTATCTACTGGGGAGTCAACCCCGCGGAAAGCCATCATCGCCATGCCAGTCGATATACCGTATTTCCAAAAGGGAAGAACACCCCAGAAGGTCGAGAAAGTCGTGTGATCTCTGTGATTGATATACGAGACACCGAATCCATGAGACTCGCGAACCACCAACTGATCCTCTCCACATCAACAGGTGATGTTGAATTTCTAAAATTCCTCATTGCTGAACTTGAAGGAACCCACGAACACCTCCCAGAGCAAATCGGTGGGGTTCCCACCATCGAGTTTCTCAGTTTTAGTAAACAGCTCCAAGACGCAGATAACGTTGCATTATTCTATGGAAATGGCCTATTACATTCCTCTCACGCGAACCAAAGCCTACCGTTACTAGCAAAATTATGTGCCCTTCTCAACCGAAACCAACACCAATGTTGGACACTGCCAATGATAGCATACTGCAATACCATTGGAGCAGTGAAAGCCAGTCTCAAAATCACTAAGCTGCCCTTTGCCACTAATTTTGTGTCCCAACCAGTGAAATCAATCCCATCAGTTTTCTCCGATATCAAGAAGTCAACATTTGATTGCGTACTTGTTGCTGGCTGGGATGCTTTGAGCCTACTACCAGGACCCATTGCAAAGGTCCTCGGAGATCTTCCCATAATCGCCTTATCGACCCAGCCGACCTTAACAACACACAAGGCCGCCGTGGTATTACCAATCGCCCTCACAGGCGCTGAAGCAGCAGGTACTGTTCATCGCATGGATGGAACAGCTGTAACACTTCAACCCTTCAGGACCCCACCTAAGGGTGTAATCACCGAAGAAGCCCTCTTAACTCAACTTCTCGAAAAAATCACCTAACCGGTTTCTTGGTAATTGGTAAGCCTTTAAACACCACACAAACAAGTACGAATAGCGGTGCCTAAAATGAAAGTTGCAGTTGCTGGGAAAGGCGGGGTGGGTAAAACCCTCATCGCTGGAACGCTCGCTCGATTCCTTGGTAGAGAAAACATCAGGGTTTTAGCTGTTGATGCAGATCCCACCCCAACTTTAGCCACAACTCTTGGTATTCCTCAAGAGATCGCTGCCAAGATCGTGCCACTAACTGAAAATGACGAACTTGTTGAAGAACGCACAGGCATGGATAAAAGAACTTACGGGGGAATGTTCAAACTCAATCCCCGAGTCTCAGATCTAGCCGAAAAATATGGTGTGGCTGGCCCTGATAACACGACACTCCTTGTGGCAGGAACGGTAACAATTGGTGGTTCAGGCTGCATGTGCCCTGCAGGTGCTATGCTTAAGGCGCTTATCCGGTACCTCATTGTGGGCACTGATGAAGCCTTTGTCATGGACCTTGAAGCAGGTATCGAGAATCTCGGTCGCGGCACCTCCCGAGGAATGGATGCGCTCATTGCCGTAGTTGAGCCTGGACAGACCTCCATTAACACAGTTCAACGAATTCAGAAACTTGCTAAAGACATCGGAGTTGATACAGTCTATGCAGTTGGAAACAAAGTGATGGATGAGCTGGATCAATCAACTATAGAAAATACCCTACAGGAAATGAATATTCCACTCTTGACTATCGTGCCTTTTGACAAAGCAATCCGTCATGCCAATCTGAAAGGGCAAGCCCCAATTGATTTCGCACCCGATTCCTCCGCTATCCAATCCATCAAAGCGATGATCCCTGAACTTCGCCGTCGCTTAAATACCTAAAATACTAAAACATA
>JBHLPI010000131.1:0-4997 GCA_048939595.1 Promethearchaeota archaeon
TGATATCGCCACTCGTTTGGGTCATCCTCCTCTTTATTCTGGTTTTCATTGTTGCAGTGGCGATTGGGGCAAACGACGAGACGATGGCTAGTGTGGTGGGCGGAAAAGTCCTCAAACTCAATGCCGCGATTCTGCTTGGTATGTGCCTCCAAATAATTGGAGCCCAACTGTTAGGAGCAGGAGTGTCAGAAACCATCGGACAAGACATGGTGCTCATTCCGCTTCCTTTAGATGTCGTTTTGGTACTTGCCATTTCAATGACGATTTGGCTCTTGGTGGCATCTCTTCGGGGTTATCCCATCTCAACAACCCATTCGATTGTGGGCTGTGTCTTAGGAGTAGGTCTCGTGTTTGAGCTTGTCACCACGGGACCCTTGATTAACTGGGTGACGATAACTGAGATTGTGGTGGGATGGATTCTGAGTCCAATCTTTGGATTTGCGATTGCCATTTTAGTTCAAAGTGCTTTACGAAAAATTGTCTACCCGCGGGCGACAAGTTTGGATAAGATTGAACGATTTGAACGTATCTTTGGATGGTTTTTACTGGTCGTCGTTGTCATTACTGCGTTAAGTCGGGGAGGAAATGATGTGTCCAAAGCCGTCGGAATTCTTACCATGGTTTTTCCAGATCCGACTATCTGGCCGTGGTTCCTGCTTCTAGGAGGTATTGGTATGGCAGTTGGCTTATTCCTAATTGGTCGACGGGTTGTAGCTACTGTTGGAATGGAAGTAACCGAATTACGTCCTAGTACAAGTTTTTCTGCGGAGCTAGCAGTAGCAACTGTGCTGTTGGTTGGTACCCTTTGGGGAATCCCATTATCTGGAACTCATGTCTTGGTGGCAGCAGTGGTGGGCGTTGGAATTGCTAATCATAATCCAGTGCGAGGACCAGGTCTGAATAAAATCATAATCGCATCGTTTCTAACGGTTCCCCTTTCCGCGCTATTAGCTATCGGATTATTCTGGCTCTACATAGCGATTAGACCCTTCTTCCTAATATTGGCTGGGTTATGAATGAGCTACGGTGCAACATCAATTAATATCAGATTTCATTTAGGTATGCAAAGCGTTTTAGACTAGATGTTCCAAAACGTCTATCAGGTGTCAGATTTGTGGCGAAAAAAAGAGGAACAGGCTATAAGTGAACTCGTCAATGAACACGCCCAAATCGTTTTGGAAGCAGTCACTGGGCTTAGTCAATATCTAAATGTTATTCTAAAGAAAAAAGCCGATGACCGCTTGAAAAACCAAGAAGATACACTGGCAGAAAAGGTACTGAAGCTTGAATCTGAAGCAGATCGAGCTGAGGAACGCATTGATGAAAAACTTCGATCCACAGCTCTTCCAGTCACAAGTAGCGAACGGTACTCCCTTGTTGAAAAGATAGACAGTATTGCAGATCGGAGCGAAATCATTGTTCGAAAACTCCGCCTTATTGAAGAACCGCTTAAACTGGAAATCAAAGAGAAACTTCGCCAAATGGGCGACTATTGCCTTGAAGCCACAACCGCAGTGGTAAAAAGTGTTCAACTCTTAGGGTCGAGTTTTGACTCAGCACTCACAGAAGTGCAAAAAGTAAGACCCATTCGAAACAAAAATCGACATGTAGAGTTTGAAACATTGAAGCTGCTAATGGGTGTTAAAATGCGGAATTCCACGTTTGTAATTCTACATGATGTAGTGAAGCTTCTTGGAAGACTAGGCGATTTAACAAACGAAATTGCCCACGCAATCATTTCACTGATCATCAAATATCGCACTTAAATTTTGAACTCTTTAAAAGCCATGCAAAATGGGTTCATATTCCTTGAAGAGATACCGCGAAATGACGTAACGTTGAATTTGGCTGGTGCCTTCATAGATCTGGTAGAGTTTCGCATCACGGAAGAGTTTCTGGATAGGATATTGTTCCAGATATCCTTTGCCACCATAGATTTGGAGCGCATCAGTGACAATCTTCATTGCATCTTCAGCACCTACAAGTTTTGCACAGCTTGAGGCGACATTGGCGATATTACCATCAGTTTTTTGGTCAACCATCCAAGCTGCTTTCCAGGTGAGGAGCCGAATAGCTTCAATGCGAGCATACATGTCCGCAACCATATCCTGAATCGCTTGGAAGCTACTGATTTTTTTCTCGAAGGCTTCACGCTGCTTAGCATAATTAATAGCATACTCCATAGCAGAACGGGCAAGTCCAGTAGCCATGGCTCCAATGGCAGGTCGGGTTTTGACGAAGGTCATCATGGCAAGGAGGAAGCCCATGCCTTCCCCACCAAGAAGGTTCTCAGCAGGCACTTCAGCATTCCTGAGAATTACAGCAGCAGTATCGGAAGCACGATGTCCGAGCTTCTTAAGGGGCTTACCCGTTGAGAGACCCCTTGTTTCCTTTGGTACGATGAATGCAGAGAGCCCGTTATGGCGTGTAGTTCCCTTTTGCCGAGCGAAGATAACGAAGAGATCAGCATGGTTCCCGTTGGTAATCCAGAACTTGTTTCCGTTGAGTATGAAAGTATCACTCTTGCGTTCGTAGATGGTTTGGATTCCAGCTACATCAGAACCCATACCAGGTTCACTAGTTGCAAAGGAAGCGAACCGTAGTTCCTTCGAGAAAGGTATGAGCCATTGCTCTTTTTGTTCTTCACTTCCACCAAGAATGATTGGAGTAGTGCCTAAATCATTGACATATATCGATGTCGTCATCCCTGCACAGGCTGCGGAGAATTCTTCAACGACAAGAACGGATTCCAAGGACCCGTATCCTGGTCCCCCATACTCCTTGGGAATTCCAAGGTTCATGAGCCCAGTTTTATGGGCTTTGGCGATTACCTCACGTGGAAATTCCCCTGTTTGATCATAATGCAGAGCGACAGGCAGCACCTCTTTTAGAGCAAATTCTCGTGCTTTGGCTTTAAGAGCCAGTTGTCCATCGGTTAATTGGAAGTCGACCATTGTAACCTTAACCTCACTTCCCAGGAAGAAGTTGTAGTATTTGAGTCGCACTGTCTTGCCAGTTACTCGGATCTGTTCAGTAGGTGCCCAATCATTTGGGCAGTTTTTCACAGATAGAATTAGGGTACTGACCGCATCTAGTCTAGCTTGGTGATGAAAAATGCGATTTTATGCAATCTTCGCAAACAATATGTATTATAAACAGCGCAGTAAACGAACTCGCAGATTCCCCACAGATTAATATTAACTCGAGGAACTATCAGTGACTGACTCTGAACGCTTGGGCGATGAAACTGGAAAAGACGGTTATACACCTCAACCAATACCTGAGGAGGAATGCACGCTTCCCGAAGAACAACAGAAACCGTCTATGCGGACCCTCACATTACGAGGTATGACCTTAGCCCTTGTTCTCAATGTGGTGTATACCATTATCAATGCTTATCTGGGTATGAACTTTGGCTTCGGACTGGGCTTTGGCATTCTTACTGTTCTTACTGCGTACACGCTCTTTCATATTGCTCGAGGAGGATCAAACCGTCAAGAAATAACCACAACCATGATTGCTTCAACAGGTTTTGTAGTCTACTACATCCTTACCATCTCGATGTATGTACAGGCTTATACGGCCTACACACTTCCCTGGTGGTTAGTGCCACCCAAAGACGTGCTACTTTATGGGAGCCCCTTTGATCCCAGCTGGATTCCCCCCATTATATTTCACCTCGGCTTTGTCTGGCTAAGCACCCTTCTTGGATTCATCGCAGCCCTTGCAGTAGCTGATTATGTGCAATCGCGAAAACAAACCAAATTCCCCTTTTACACCGCAAGTGGTGTGACAATAAACACATGTATGGAGACAGGACAGCAAAGCCGATTCATGTTTCGCTGGCTCGGAATCGGCATTATGGCCACTGTGATTCAGTATTTGGTCAATGTCTTGGTCCTACCCTTTGGGCTAACAACTCTTGGCTGGGACTTTACCCCGTTTTTACTTCCCGGCTTTGCATTAGGGTTCATGCTCAATATCAGCCTAATGGCGATTTCGTATATCATTGATCCCAAGGTCTCTATCACGATGTTGTTCGCAGGGATAATCACTTACTTAGTCATTTCTCCAATCCTCGTCAGTTTGGGAATCGTAACTCCTGCCATCACCGGAATGGATCTGTATTTCAATCTCCTCTTTGAATACATGTTAGCCCCAGCTCTTGGTGTAATGCTTCTGAGTGGTGTCGTAGTGTTCGTTTACACGAAACTCCGTAAAAGACCGAACTCAACAAATAACAACTCGGAACTAGAAAACCTTAACGACGAGCAGGGTAATGTGGGTTTTGGAAATTATGCGAAAACCTATTTCCTTGGATTAGCTCGGAATCGTCGGTTAGGCTTGGCTTATCTTTCTATCATTGTTTTTTTCATTCTCATTCTTATTGGCTTAAACATCTTCTCACCCCTTCCGATTTGGGTGAGCGTTGTCATTGCATTGCTCCTCTTGTTGCCTATTGCCCTCATTGACACCTTTGTTCTCGTCAAATTCGTTGGCGAAGCGGGGATTGGGATGGGTGTCCAACGACTCGCCTTCTATGAAATCCCTCTGACGGTAATTGGAATTCGAGGATATATGGCGTTTCTCGCTTATCCTGCAATCAATCCATTCACGACTACTGATACTCTTGGAAACCTGAGAATTGGTGCTATGACAGAGACACCGCGCCGCTCGATTCTTATCGCCCAACTCATCAAGGTATTCCCTGGTGCAATTGCTAGTATTGTGTTTGTGCTTGCGGCTTGGTATCTCGTCGGGTTTCCTACAGAAGTGTTCCCAGCTGTTGGTGTCCTGCAAGGTTTTGCCATCGTTTCGATCTTCGCTCTGAACGCCTTGGCCGCGGGATTTAATATTACTGCCTTTCTAGTTGCTGGAATTCTTGTAGGTTTAATGGCAATTGCCTTCCCCATCTCCACCCTTGGTGTTGCATTGGCAATGTTCTTGCCCCCCTCATATTTCATCCCCTTTTCCATCGGAGGATTTCTACGGTTATA
>JBHLPI010000046.1:0-15869 GCA_048939595.1 Promethearchaeota archaeon
TTTAGACCAATAACTTCGCAATCAAGTTGTTTCAGCACATCGAGTAACCATGGAACCGCAGTGCCATTAGCAGCGTCAACTACAACCCGATACTGTTGTTCCTGGATAACGTTCCTGTCTACTTGGTCCAAAACCTTTCGAACCCAGAAGGAACCTACATCCAGAACATTTCGAATCTGTCCGTGAGACTGCCAAGAAACAGGAACAGCATCGGCCATATTGACCTGCTCAATTTTTCGCTCTATCTCTGGAGGCACTGGTGCTCCATCGGAACCAAGCACTTCAATTCCAGACATATTTGCAGGAATATGACTGCCTGTAATGAGTATCGCCCCAGCTAGATCATGATGACGAGTATACAGGCTTACAGCAGGAGTAATCACTTCGCCACCATAATGCGCATCAGAACCACCTGCCATCAACCCACTGGACGCAGCATTTGTGAGTAGAGGACTACTGGTTCGGTTATCATGGCAGATTAAGATGGGTTCCTGGTTGAACACGGTAGCAACACTATATCCGATTTGCCAGGCAATGTCAGCACTGAGTTCTTCTGGCACACTGCCACGAATACCGCTTGTACCGAAGTGAGGAGTCCACGCCATATTGACGCCTCTGGGAACTGGTTGCCCATAAATCATTGGTCAACGTTTTTAAACCCCTTTTTATAGGCTGGTTTTTTCTGCAATGCACAAAGCAAAGAAGTTAAATTCGCAGACTACCTCTAAGAGGTTAGGATGCGGGTCATTAAGTCTGCGGATTCCCTCGGGAATTCTCCATCAATGGATGAAGACCATCTTGCGGCAATCATTCGTGAGTTTGGACGTTCCATGCGTGAGGTAACCGGAGGCTTAGACGACGCTATGAACCGATGGGAATCAGCTCATCGCAGTTCACTCCGCCCCATCCGAGTCATCCTCGGCTCCTTATCCAAAATTAATTATCTTCGTAACATCGAGGACCTTGGTAAACTGACTTCTTTTGATGGAATAGTAGACCACGCAATAACTAAGAACATGGGATTACTCGACAAAGTCCTTCCCAAGGTTTTAGCCTTAGCATCCGATTTTGAAAGCGCGATTCGAAAAATGCGGTTAATGGAAAAACGGGTTTCTGAACTCCAACGACGGGGGGCCAGTCTCTTGGGTGCAGAAGGGAACGATGAGCAGCGAGTCCGTCAACTGGTTGAAAACGTTGATGCCCTTAGTGGAAAGCTCCGAGTCATCGTGTGCATGTATGAGGATGAATACCTCTTTCGTATGAAGACTATCCGAAATATCGAGGAACTCTTGGACCCAAAGGAACTTTATACGAATCTTCTCCTTTGGACAATGGAACCGTACCTTGAATCCGATCGTATCGAAACGATTCGCCGAGAAATTGGAACCCACATTGAAGAAACACGGTCCTTAGTGTCGCGGCAGAACGTTCCTACCAACATGTTTTAGGCCACCAACGCGGTCACGGCTTAGCCTACATATTAATACTTTAACGGGTAGGTTTGAGTTGAACGAGAGGATCGGCTGTTGACCCAATTATTTGGTACTCAAGGATTTCGTGGAAAAGTCAATCTGGACCTGAATTCGGTCATAGCACATGACATTGGACTCACCCTCGCAGGATATCTAGGAAGCCAAAACAAAATAGGCGTGGGATGGGATACTCGACAGTCTAGCGAAATGCTAGGATTTGCATTTAGTGCAGGTCTGATGACAGGTGGCTGTAACGTTTACTTATTTGGGTTAGTACCTACACCCATGCTATCTTATGCGATTCCTCAGCTAGGATTGAATGGCGGCGTAATGATAACTGCAAGTCATAATCCCCCAGAATATAATGGCATTAAATTATGGAGTGCCGATGGCGCCTCGTTTACACCCGACATGGAACTTGAAATCGAAAACCAATATCTAGCAAGGGAGAATACTACTACAACTTGGCAAGACTGTGGACGACTTGAACCCGCTGATGATTTTCGGCTTCAATATATTGAGAGTCTCTTGGAGCAGATTGATTCCAGGTTAATTTCTCAACAGGAATTCCGAATAAGTGCCGATTGTGGAGGTGGGGCTGCAGCCACGGTGGCACCTGTCCTTTTGAACGCGGTGGGAGCAGAAAATACGCTGCTGTTTTGTGAACCAGATGGATTATTTCGTAACCGATTACCCGAACCAAAGGAAAGTAACCTCACCAAGCTAATTACGTATGTGAAAGAAAACAACCTAGACTTGGGGATGGCATGGGATGGAGACGCGGACCGTATCATTTTCGTCACGGACCAGGGTCGATATTTGCCTGGCGACCGAGGGTTCGCGCTGGCTGCTTATCAGACTCTTCGAGATCTTCAAGAGAAACCCAAACGAATAGTTACACAGATTGCGACCAGCGACGTAATTTACGATATTGCTCATGAAGTGGATGCTGAGGTAATTGAAACCAGAGTAGGCGAGCCGTACATTGTATCTGAAATGAAGAAAAATAATGCTGTAATTGGTGGCGAGGAAAACGGGGGAGTGGTGTATCGTGGCTGGTCATGGACCCGAGAAGGAATGCTCACCCCCCTCAAGGTTCTTGAACTTCTTGCTTCGGAGAATAAATCGTTGGAAGAAATGGATCGACAGTTTCCAGCCTACTTCCAGGTGAAGGAGGGGATACCCTGTTCAAATCAGCAGAAGGAACTTCTACTCTCCCAGATTCGAAATGCTGTTCCCACTGATACCCATGTAAATGTCAGGGATGGAGTGAAGCTCCGCTATTCGGATGGATGGATCCTTCTCCGCCCCTCAGGAACCGAACCACTATTTCGTGTCTTTGCTGAAGCCAAAACAAAGACCCGAGCACAAGCATTAGCTACCCAAGGATTGAAACTAGTGGAACAAGTCCACCAAGAATTAAAGGAGTAAATGAAGATGCGATTGTTAATCTTTCATGGAAACCTATCATACAAACCTACTGAAGCCGTGAAAATCAGTGTAAGAGACGAAGCAACAGCAGGAGAACGGAGAGATTTTGAAAACTGCTTAACGATATTTTGTGCCATTGAAGCCTCTGATGAGGGACGATTATCAGAAATCGCTAAGAAAGCCATGGAAGAAATCCAGCTTGTAGCAGACCGAGTAAAAGTAAAAAACATCGTTTTGTATCCTCATGCGCACATATTTCCTCGAAAACTCGCAAAACCAAAATTTGCAGTGCGGATGCTCCAAACTCTTAGCCAAGCCCTTCAAGAACAAGGCTTCACAGTTCATCAGACACCCTTTGGCTGGTACAAAGCGTTTAAACTCGAATGCTTCGGCCACCCCCTTTCGGAGTCTGGTCGTACAATTGATTGAGGGGGCGTGTGATAGCACAAAGTTTTTGAAGCAAGGCGGTATGCTCCTCTCAGGTAGTCGTGCTCTTAGCTGAGTTTACTGCTAACAGCAACTACTGTGTATCTTCGAGATGATTGTATATTGCCATCGAAACGGAAAAGTGGCGGTCGTACGAAGGGTGCGACTGGTCGTGGAGCCACAGTTCAGTGTACACAGTGTGGCAAAGTAGTACCACGTGATAAAGCGAAGAAACGAACTTCACGTGCGTCTTTTGTGGACCCGCAGATGGCGCGGGAGCTTCGCCGTTCGGGCACCTTCATTCCTGCTCGTCGTGTGACCAAGTGGTATTGCGTTAGTTGTGCTGTTCACCGAGGTGTGGTAACCATTCGAAGTCGAAAGGACCGTAAAGGATGAGAAGTGGTATCCAACTAAGTTGGATTAGCGCTCCAGGGAATACTAGCGGATGGAGGGGCATGTTCTGAATCTGACTATCGTAGTTGACGCTCTTCGAGCACAGACCTCTGATGAGTTTCTCATTCGCGATGTTCCTGGAACTAGTGGCCGGCTTGATGTTGTATGCCGAATTTTTGTTTCTGCATTTCGAACCGTTCCAAAGCTAGCCCCGTCTATTCAGCTTAACGCAGTATTGGGAGGCCCGCCTAGCCCGCCACTTCGAATTTGTATTGATTTTGGGAATGCGACTCAGTTTCCCGAAAGTGAACTTGAATGCGCGATAATTCTGAAAAGCGTCCTGCATCATTACCGAACAAAAGGTCCTGGGCAAAATCCGCAATGGCCACAATTTTCGATCCACCCGCAGGGTTTCAGGGAAACGTTGCAGGCTGTCATTTCTGAGAAAAGCCAAATTCTGTATTTAGTTGAATCAGGGGAACCACTTCAAGAAGTGAAGTTGGATTTAACTCAACCAATTGTTCTCATTTTGGGAGATGATCAGGGGCTTTCAAAGGAACACGAAACACATGTTTATTCCTATCCTGTGCAAGAGGTTTGTATCGGAACACGAAGCCTTTTGGGAAGTCATGTGATTAGTTTAGTTCTACGTGAGTTAATGCGACGCTATGAATCTAAATGAACTTATGGGATGCTGGTGATTATGACGGCCAACATTGAATTTCTTCAAGCCCTTGAGAAATACGCGAATCATGATACGAAAGCAATGAGACGGTTAATAACTCGAACCACAAAAGAGAATCTTTGGCTGTATGTTCTAACGCTCTTAGAAGAGCGTGACTACTTCGCTTATGAATTGCAAGGAGCGATTAAGGAACGTTATGGAGTGAAAATTGCGTCTGTGACAGCCTATGTTTTGTTGTATAAACTTCAACGTGATGGACTGGTTGAATTAAGTGAAGAGCGTAAAGAGGGGCGTCGACCGACACGGAAATATTATCGGATAACCGGTTTAGGTCTAAGCACTTTGAATCAGGCTAGGGATTATCTTGTGCTACTTGTGAAGACTCTGAATCCATCTTGGATAACGCACGATATGCCGCAATAGTGCGTTGGATTACAGTAAGGTGTGCAAGAATTGCCACGAGTATAATGCCATATGCAATCCAATTATCAATGCCATAGAAGAGTGGTGGTGCAAACAGGATGCCTAACACTGTAAGATACTGCAGTAAAGTCACAGCCATTATGATAATTAGACGTTCGGGGCGTTCAGCAATTCCGATGCCCAACTGCGTCACTCCAGCGGCTTCGGCTCGTGCTCGAGCATAGCTTACGAGTAAGCTTCCAACGATTGCAAGGATACCCCAGAAGGTGGAAATCCAACCGCCCAGTATAATTCCGAATAGAACTATTGCATCACTATATCGATCACAGATACTGTCTAGCACGCCACCAAAGGGGGAGGTTTTTCCTGTGGCTCTAGCGACCGCGCCATCAAGGGCATCGACGAAGCCAGATAGTAAGAGGAGAAGAAGCGCTAGTGCTAATTGCTGCTGAAAATACATCCAAGCGGCCATTGTCGCAACCACCGGTCCTAGAAGCGTCAAGACATTGGGAGGAATCCTAGACTTGGCGACGACTCGTGCAACTGGTGCAAAAACTCGTTTGAATTGCTCCTTGATGCGTCCAATTACCACTGCGAACACGCTCTTCGATTGATGATAGTCTTGTATTCAGGTGTCTATTAAGATTCTTTGCATCGTTAGATAACTCGAAACACTGAAAAGCGTGTTCTTCAAAGAAAGCGTATTGGAAGTAATGGACCTCCATCTTTTCTGGGAGCCCGTGACACCGTTATGCAAGAGGAACTGCGCGAAGTTGAGTATCAACCCATTCCAGTCCGCGACCTATTGGTGGAAATGAAAGACCTCAGCGAATTAATGATTGATCTCGCTTATTCCGCCGTCATGTTCAATGACAAAGATTTAGCTGAAGAAGTCATGGATATGGAAGAACGCGTTGATTACCTTAGTTATCTACTGCTCATGAATGCATCGTTAGCGGTTCGAGACAAAAAGGATGCCGAACAGATAGTGAGCATCATGAAAACAGCCTCGGCAGCCAATAAGATCAGCGACGCTGCAGCAGATATCGCAGGACTTGTCCTGCACGATATCGGTATCCCAGGAATATTGTGGTTAGCAGTGAGCCAGGCTGACGAGATAGTGGGTCGAGCTACTATCTTAAAAAAATCAATGCTGGTAGAAAAGACACTATCGGATATCAATCTTGAAGAAGAAATCGGGGCAGATATCATTGCAATCCAGCGAAAGAGGAGTTGGACAATTAATCCACCCGAATCCTTTGAATTGAATAAAGGAGATCGAGTTATTGCGCGAGGTTCCGCGGATAGCATAAAGAAACTCCAGAGGTTGGCCGCAGGTGAGCTTGAAGAGATTGCTTAAAACCCCCACAGGAGAAGAAACACCAGAAGAACGCATCCTAGCGATGCTCATTCAAATGAAAGACACCTCAGAGCTTCTCATCAACCTTGCATACACGGCCTTGCTGACCAACAATAAGGATATTGCCGAAGATATTTTTGAATTAGAAGAGAAATTTGACAGTTTCCACACCGAGTTTGAACTTGAAGTCTTACGAATGGAATTAGAAGAAGGCGAAGAAAAACGCCGTTTGGGACTCATCCGACTAGGTGTGGCCGCAGAAAACCTTGCAGACGCTGCTGCTCAAATGGCGGAAATCGTACTTCGCGGGGTAGATGTCCACCCGCTCTTGCGTCTTGCATTAAAGGACGCCGATGAACGAGTAAGTCGCCAAATTGTGGACCCAAGCTCGCTCCTCGCGAAGAAAACTCTGCGTCAACTCAGGCTAGAAGATCATGGCACCCGAATCTTTGCTGTGAAACGCAAGGATAATTGGACCTATGATCCGCGCGGGCGATTCAAGCTACTCCCTGGTGACATCATTTATGCAGGGGGGTATAAGGAAGCGGTTGAAAAACTTGAAGAAGCCGCCCAGGGTAAAATCCAAGAATTATAATTCCTTCTAATTTTTCGAATGTACGTGTAGAGCCAAAACCTAATTATATCCGACCCTCCGTCTCAGAGAAACTAAGGCGAAATAAAAATGGCTGAGCAACATGACCTCATCATCGTTGGCTGCGGACCCGCTGGGATGACTGCAGGGCTATATGCTGCACGAATGGGCTTGAAAGCCGTAATTTTAGAAGCAGGAATCTGTGGTGGCCGTATGATGAACGCTTGGGAAATCGAAAATTATCCAGGTTTTGAAAGAATCAGTGGCGGTGACTTGGCCATGAAGATGAAAACCCAAGCTGAAAAAGCAGGAGTCGAAATCCAAGAGATGACTCCTGTTGATGAGTTCAAATTTTCAGAATCTGTCAAAGTTGTCGTCACTGGTGAAGGCAAGGAATTTCAAGCGCCTGCTGTCATTTTAGCGATGGGGGCCTGCGATGCCGAACTTGGGGTTCCAGGTGAATCAGAATATCATGGCCGTGGAATCAGTTATTGTGCAACTTGTGATGGCCCATTATATCGTGGAAAGACTGTCTTTGTGATCGGTGGAGGAAATACCGCAGCCATGGATGCACTCTTTCTTGCGAATATCGTAGGGAAGGTGTATTTAGTGCATCGCCGTGATAAACTTCGAGCAGAACAAACTTATGCAGATCGTCTTATCGCTCTCACTAATGTCGAAATCTTATGGGACACCATATTAACTGAGATTTTAGGAGATGAGGGAGTCACCGGTGTTAAATTGCATAATAAGAAGACTAAGAAGGATTTCACCATGGACGCCGATGGTGTATTCATTGCAGTCGGATGTACCCCTAACAGTTCCTTCTGTGAACCAGTCGGGGTCAACTTAGATGAGAAAGGCAACATTATAACTGACGTTCATCAACAAACCAATATACCTGGTGTATATGCTATCGGTGACATCACTGGAGAACCACGGCAAATCGTTCGAGCGTGTGGAGATGCAGTGAAAGCCGTCACCCATTGGTTAACTGTGAGACCCTTGAAATAATTGCCACTGACCACAAGGTTTTAAGGGATATTTTGCCGTGAACGTCCGTACACCTGAATTCGGAGGACCATTGCTTGCGAAGGTTATCTAGCACCGTGATTCTCGGGCTATTCATCCTCATCATAGCTAGCCCACTGACTGCCATGGCAGCGCCAACACGCCAAGATGTCATTGTTACATTTTCAGTAACGTGTTTGGATCATTCTGGCGGTGCCGTTCAACATCCAGGCGCCACGATCCCAACTATATCCAATACCTTTGCTATCGCCAATGTTTTGGATACTCTTGACGCTTGGATAGGTGCAGATCTGCTTTTACCTGACCGTTTTCTTATTGAAAATATGACGGCATGGGTTGGAAGTCTTTTCGTTAATGATACAGACACCAATCCTAGCTACGGTGGGTTCCTTCCATACTCGAGTTATCCGAATGCAACTTTAACAGCCAGTGCCTTTGCAGCCCTGGCTCTTGACCGGCTTAATCGAACGGAAAGTATTGACTCAACGATTCTGGTTAACTTTACAATAGACCTTCAACGCACAAATGCTACGCTGTTCCCAGATACAGTTGGCGGATTTAGGGAGAATTCTCAAATCAATACTACGACAGTCTCTGCAACCTTTGCTGCCATTCAAATTCTGGATATCTATAATGCCATCTCACAAATGAACACCTCATTAGCCATTGACTGGCTTAATTCAAGCCAAATTCTGTCGAATCCAGCCTCAGCAAGTTACGGTGGATTCGCCAATGGTCGGAATAGCACCAATGCAGATTTACAGACAACCTATATGGCCTTACGGTCCCTTGAAATACTAGGGGCGCTTTCGACTATTAGCCAGGCTGCGACTATTGATTATATCCTACGCCACTATCGTGAGGATACGAATTATCCCCAGTTTTACGGTGGATTCAGTAACACACCAGACAACCCAGTTGCTACTCATATTGCGACTTTTTATGCTGTCGCTGGGCTACAAATTCTTAGCGCCAGTAATCAGATAACCGCTGAAGACGTCACAGCATGGGTTTTAAGCACACAGAGCTTGGATGGGGGATTTGCGGATTTTTCAGGTGCCACAGGTTTTGCCCCCCAGACGAATTTCGCAGTCTCTACCCTAGCATTACTAGATCAACTTGACAGCCTACTTGTTCCTGTTGGACCAGATCTTTTCATCTTTCCGTGGTGGATTGTCGGAGTAGTTGTCATCGTCATACTTCTGGTCGTTTGCGTTATTATCGCTCGTCGAGCAGAATGGTTCTAATCTTAAGGGAGCCACGTTTTGGGAGAGCTGTTGTCTGAAACTTACCCACACAGGACACGTGGGTGGTGTACGGTTCCTGCGTCATCGGCGGGTACTGCCCCAGTGAGGGCTGTCACCTCCCGCCTTCCGGACTAAGCGTTTTCTGTCTTCGCGCAGCTCACGGCGACTGCCCTTTTTGAGTGGTTGGTGGGTTTTAGGGGTGACGCGCCCTAACGGAGCAATGAATGCCCTGTACCTGCGCGACGGAGGTGGGATATCGGGTCCGAAATGATCTCAATTGGTGAGAAAAGGACTAGCAGCTGTTAACCCTCTTGTGATGTTGTGGAGGGAAGGTTTTTTAGTGGCAGGGCGTTGAGTCCTTTCCGAGGCGACAAAAGTGAGTGCGTGGTCGATACTGGCTGCTGTTCGTGAAGATCCTGAGATTCTTCGGAAATCTCAGCAACGTCGTGGATTAGATACGGCCATTGTTGATGAAGCTGTGCGGCTGGATGAGGCTTGGCGGAAAACGCGAACTGAACTGGCTGAACTTCAACGAGAGCGAAATCAGGTGGCCAAAGAGATTGGGAAAACCAAGGATAAGATCAAACGTGAAACTTTGATTAAGAAATCAAAGATGCTATCGGAGAAGGTGTCCGAGGGTGAACAGCAGCTAACTACTCTTGAAACAGAACGGATAGAAGCATTACGAGGTATTGCGAATATCGTTCACGAATCTGTGCCGGATGGTATGGATGAGTCCGAAGCAAAGCCCGTTAAGTACATTGGGAAGCCCCAGGTATGGAAAGATCACGTAAAGCAATTCCTTGATGCGGCACAAGGATTGAAAGTTGAATATGAAACCATCGATACACTACCAAAGAGTCATTATGACATATCAGAGGAAATTGGGCTCATTGATACCACCCGAGCCGCAAAGGTCGCGGGGTCACGGTTCTATTACCTCATGGATGATATTGTCTGGCTGGATCTCAGTCTAGCCCTTTATGCACTTGATAACATCACAAAACATGGATTCACACCGATCATCCCGCCTAATATGCTCAATTATGCAGCCTATAGCGGAGTCATAGATATTAGTGCCTTCGAAGATTCGCTATACAAGCTTGAAGACCAAGATCTCTATTTGATTGCAACCTCCGAACACCCCATAGCTGCCCAGTACATGAATGAGGTTCTTGAAATCGATGAACTTCCTCTACGCTTTGCTGGGTATAGTCCCTGCTACCGCAAAGAAGCTGGCGCACACGGAAAGGATACTAAGGGAATCTTCCGAGTCCATCAATTCTCTAAGGTAGAAATGTTTGTTTTCTGCCTTCCAGAGGATTCCTGGACATGGTTTGACAAGATGATAGACATTGAGAAAAGAATCTGGCAACCCTTAGGTATCCCCTTACGAATCGTGATATTACCCAGTGGCGATTTTAGCAGTGTCGCAGCGAAAACCTATGACCTTGAACTCTGGATGCCGTCACAAGGGCGCTATCGGGAATTTGTCTCGTGCAGTAATTGTACGGATTATCAAGGCTACCGCCTTAACATTCGCTACGCTGAAACCCGGGGTCACCCCACAAAAGGCTTCATCCATACACTCAACTCTACAGTCATTGCCACCACACGATCTATCACTGCCATTCTGGAAAATAACATGCAAGAGGATGGACGTATCTTGATACCCAAACCACTCCAAGCCTACTTAGAGCCAATCGAGTCAGCTCCCGACAAGTACATCATCCCAGCACATCTGAAAAAGAAATAAACACCTGAAATTGACTGGTGTGTACCTTAAATTGATGTAACTGGAAGGGATTAATGTCCACTGAATATTTGGAGTAATCCCTCCGTTCCCAGAAAAGAATTATTAACACATAGAAGTAAGTAACATGACCGTCGGGGTTGGTGACCTGCGTGCCTAGAGAATTAGTGATGCTCCGCGTCGTTGATACCGGTGAAACAGTTCAAATCACCGATGGTGCTCCAGCAAAGACCCACATGAAAGAAGACGAAGTCCTAATTATCATTGATGATGAGGAGCGACTGATTTGGATTTGGAAAGGAACCAAAGCGCCTGTCCGCCGGAAATTTATTGCAGCCCGTAGGGCCTCAGGAATCCGAGACCAACGTGGTTTGGTCTACAAGATTCTCTCAGAAGATGAAGGACAAGAAGGTGCAAAGTTCCTCGAATCCATGGGACTTCCTTTGTCTACAAAACCCGATGAAGGCATGAAAAAAGCTCCACCTGCAGCGCCTCCAATGCCGAGAGAGCCATCAGAACTGGTTACAGAACCACCAAGGTCGGCACCTGTTCAGGAACCCAAACCCGCCGATTATCGGGAAGCTGTGGTTTCAGCCACACGGAAACCGGAACGCCAACCTGTGCAAGTTCCACGCCCACCTTCTGAAATCATCGAACAGGTCGAAAAACTGGAACCAATTCCTGGATTCCGACGTGAATTCGTTTTAATCGGCTATGATGCATTTGGTATAACAGAAGAATCAACCAGTGTGTTAGGAAAAACAACAAAGACACAAAAACTCCAACGTATTGATTCACTTCCAGAAGGCACCGTCTTTGCTCAAGGTTATACGCCCCGAGTTGTTATCAAGGACGGACAAGTCTTAGCCATTGAGTTCCTCAAGCACCTTGAAGAAGAGGAATACCTTCATGAAAAGGAGGCCATGAAGGAGGAAATGGCGCGTCAAATTACTGAACTAATTGAAGCGTCACGGAGCGAGAAGGGGCGCCAAAAATCATAGGAAAGTGAGGGAAGACAATGCAGCAATTTGCGATGAGCGAAGAAGAAGCCAAACAATTGGCGATGTATCTACGCGAAATCACTTTATATACAGAACTGGAAACACTAGCGGTTGTCACAAAGGCTGGCCGCCGTGTAGCTTTTAGCTCAACCAAAGGTGTCGACATTGACCCAGACCTCCTATCAGCCATTTCAGCCGTGTTACTACAAACTGGAATTGAAGCGGTGCAAAAACTCGCCTTCGAACCTTTATTTGAATTAATTGTCAGGGGGGAGAAAGGCATCATTGTAGTAACGGATGCCGGACCCCTTGTACTCATCGGCGCAGGCGTAAAAATCGAATCCCTCGGCCATGTAGTTTCAGTTTTTCGCCACTTCGGACGCGAAATTGCTGCGTTGTTTGCCAAAAAGTGAGGCTTTTTCTCAAGGTCCAGCCCATACGATTCGAGATGACGCTATTTCAATTCATCATGTTATGTGATAATCTAAAACGAGTCCTTCGAACTGGCTGGCTTCTCAGAGGGGTTCCACCGTCTCAAGCAGAAAATGTTGCTGCACATTCACATACCACTTCAATATTGGCATTTCTCCTAGCACAACAAGCTGCTGAACCCGTGGATTTACTACAAGTACTCCTAATGGCACTGATTCATGACATTCCTGAGGTTGAAATTGGGGACATTCCAATGAGTGCACAACGAGCAGACCCGAGAATCCGAGAAGCAAAAACGAAGGCAGAGAACAACGTAATGAAAAAAATCCTCGATCTCCTTCCTCAAGGGCTCCAGACCGAAATGACTGTAGCATGGTCAGCATATACTCAGGGGACCTCTATCGAAGCACGGATAGTGGAGGTTGCTGATCGATTAGCCACCTCTTTTCATGCAGCACAACTCGTCAAATCTGGATATCCAGCAGAGCTTTTTCAGGAATTCGTTGAACACGCTACATCAACGGCTACTAAACTCAAAGTAACGCAAGCGAATAGTTACCTTAAGGAACTTCAAAAGACATTCGGTGAATAGCATCAGATGTTTTTAGAAATTCAGAAGAAACGTTTAAGTCACGTATTGACTGAGAAACCGCAGGAGTAGATTAAGATTACACCAAAAGCCAACGACCTGGGAACCTTGCAAAGAACACATTATTCTAGCGAGCTCAACCCAAATATGGCAGGACAAGAAATTACAATTGCTGGATGGGTGCAACGAATTCGCCGATTAGGGAAAATCAGCTTCCTCTTAGTTCGCGACCGCGAAGGAATCACACAGTGTACCCTGCCACATGCAAAATCACCCCCAGAACTTCTAGAAATCTTGGACCAGCTTGATAATGAATTTGCTGTCGTAATAAAAGGCGAGGTGAAGGCTGAAGAACAAGCCCAACGAGGTATTGAGGTCACTCCTAAGCAGATTATTTTAGTTAATTCGTCTCCTGCAACCCTTCCTTTAGATACCTCAGGGAAAGTAGAAGCAGACATTGGCACCCGATTCGATAATCGTGTTATGGACTTGCGTCGTATTGAAACACAACACCTGTTCAAGATTCAACACTTCACGGTTTCGCGGATGCGACAATTCCTTGAAAATCATGGATTCCGAGAAATCCATACTCCTAAAATTGTGGCCACAGCAACCGAGGGCGGCGCAGACCTCTTTGAAGTTAAATATTTTGAAAAGAAAGCATTCCTAGCTCAAAGCCCCCAATTTTATAAACAACTCAGCCTCGTTGCAGGATTTGACCGTGTTTATGAAGTCGCTCCGGTTTATCGTGCGGAGAAGCATAACACGCCACGCCACTTGAATGAGTATACAAGCTTCGATTATGAAATGGCGTGGATCCAAAATGAAGAAGAGGTCATGCGTCTCGAAGAAGAAATGCTTGTTTCAACATTCAAGGCAGTAAAGGAGTTATGTTCTCATGAGCTCAAAGAACTTGGTGCAGAGATCCAAATTCCCAAAATTCCGATTCAACGCCTCGAAGTTCGCGAAGCCCTTGAAATTTTACATGACGAGGGATTCGATTTACCACCAGATTCAGATATTCCTAGTGAAGGAGAGGAAAAACTGTATCAGCGAATAGAAAAGGAAATGGGTGAAGAATTCTTCTTTCTTACTCGATATCCCACCACTATTCGGCCATTCTATACGATGCCTTTAGAAAGTGATCCAACTCTCACTCGTGGATTTGACCTGATCTATCGGGGGATGGAGGTGACAACGGGAAGCCAACGGATTCATGAGTATAGCATGTTAATCCAAAAACTGAAAGATGCAGGATTGGATCCGAAGACCTTTGCATTTTATGTGGAACCATTCAAATACGGAGCTCCTCCTCATGGTGGACTTGCAATTGGAATCGAACGGTTAACTATGCAAATGCTCGGTTATACCAATATTAGGGAAGCAGTACTATTTCCTCGGGACCGAACACGGTTAGTGCCTTAGGTAGATTTCTTAACAAGAACTAAAATCGCCGGAGTCGGTTAGAAAGAGCTAAGTTCAAGAGGTCTCCTATACACTGAATAAACAGGTGAACTCAATGTCCAAACCAAGTGATCAGATGACTGCATATTTCCAGAAAAAGGGTGAAAACCTCGAAGAGCTTGCAGACCACCATGCGTCTATTGGCGAAAGCTCACAAGCTAAGGAGCTTTATGGACAGGCTCGCTCAATGTATGAACGGTTAGGCAGCCAGGAACTTATATCCCGTGTCGACGAGAAATTAGGAAAGCTCAAGTAAAACATTCTCACACTGAGCCGCTTTCGCCTTCAGAAAATTGTGATGAAACGGGTAGCAGGTTCGCTTCGAAGATGTACAACAACGTGGTCGTTGTTGACTTGTAAGAAGTGTTGCTCATTTTCAGTGAGTTGTTGTAGTAAAGGAGAAGGTTCTTCGTCGAAACCGCTGGTGAGAATGAAATTACCTGTGTCATTCGATGGCTGGGATAAAGCTGTGTTCTGGTTATCAAAGATGACGAATGGGGTATTGCGGGTTGTGTATCGTGCGGATAACCATTCGAGTATTTGTGGAGCAATGTCTGTGGTATTGACGAGGAATAAAGCAGGAAGATGCTCTGATTCATCAGCAAGTAGTTTCAAAAGGAGCAGGTTGATAGCAAAGGTCACTTTGGGAGTATCATTGCCTGTGATGATTGTAGGAAGATGTCGGATGCTGGTTAGAGATAGGTTGTCATAGCTGGCGTCCAACAGATCATGTGGCAAAGCGCTAAGTAATCGACGGATTTCATGATAGGGGCCCTTATGATGTTCATAAAAGGAAAGCGTATTCTGAAGGTGCTGAAGTGTAGGTGTCGAGGCCATCAAAATAGTTCGCCAGATGATGACATGGAAAAGGTTTCGAGCCGTTGGTGTTACGGGTCCAAAACTTTCGAAGAGCCGGATGAGAATATCGATTTGTCTGGATGGGTGCCGACCATTCGCTAGGTTTAATGCATCAAAGGTAATTGCCTCTGTTCCCAGATCGATATGCCAGAGCGGGCTTTCGCAAACTTGCTCTTCGAGACCTTCTGAGGGAAATCCTTTAATGACTAGGACAGGAAGCCTGTGGTCGTCACAGAGTTGAATTAGGAGATTAAAGTAAATATCTTGAGCGCGTGGTCCAACAACTAGGAGGTTGCAAAGGTCGTGGAGAGTTAAGGAGAAAGGGTGGGTTTGATGGTTTTGGATCAGGTATCCCAGTTGAAGAAGCCCATTGTTGGCGTGCGTTTCAGAATCGAAAATGGAGTTATCGTCCGACAAGCCAGTTCCCTGCATCCCAAGCGGGTTCCAGCCTTTTTTAGCTATTCGTGATTATCTGTCTGAGTAGACATACATTAGGCAGAGAGGTCACTGAAAGTATTCATCATGGCATCCCCTTTTGCCGTTTTCTATTTAAGTCAGAAGCGTTAAAGCTCATTTTACCTGTGAGCTGTTTCCCATGAAATTGAAAGCGTTTATCACCATCATTCGGCCAGCTAATCCACTTTTCGGAAGCCTCACAGCGATAATTGGTGTTCTCACGACGAACTATTTCATTATCGCGAATTTTGGATT
>JBHLPI010000132.1:0-4934 GCA_048939595.1 Promethearchaeota archaeon
TGAGAAATCTTTCACCTGATCGGGTGAGAATCCAAATGCTCCAAACCGTGCTTCAAGAGGCTGTTTGGGTTCTACTTCAATCGTTACATCTTTGGATTTAATTTTTCCAAGTTTTTCCAGTTCGATACGTATCTCTTCCCTATTCTCATAGGTGAGAACACCGCCAAAGGTCAGGGGAAGTCGGGGTTTACCGACTGGAACTCCCATCATTTTAAGACCTGCCTTTGTGCCTGCCGCTCCGGATCCGACAATTAAACGAGTGAGTTTTTGAACCTTTAACTGGAGCGCAACAGCTTCATCGAATTCCTTTGCTTGCACCTTTTTGAGCATATCCAACCAAATATCTCCAATCAGTTGAGCACTCGCTAGAATAGCTCCTGAACAACCTGAAGCAAGCGCGGGGAACACGACTTCATCATGCCCAACGAGCACATTGATTTTCGCACCAACTTTCTCCAAGACCGCGAGGATGAGCTTCAGCTGTCCACTTGAATCTTTAATGCCTACAATGTTTTCAAGATCTGCAAGATCTTCAACAATTTGCCACGGCATGTCAAGACCAGTGCATTGAGGAATATTATACAGAACAATCGGAAGACCAACTTCACTCACTTGACGATAATGCTCATAGAGTCCTCGAAGTGTTGGACGCATATAATACGGTGTAACTACCAAGCACGCCTCTGCGCCCGCCTTCTCTGCCGCCTTGACAAGCTCGATGGTGGTTTTTGTATTACTTGCTCCGGCTCCTGCAATAACTGGCACCTTGCCCGCCGCCTCTTCCACCGCAAGTTTCACCACTTGCTTATGCTCAGCTAATGACAGACTCGTGAATTCTCCAGTTGTGCCTGCCGGTACAAGACCAGTGACACCTAGATCATCGATGCAATGACGAATTAGCTGACGGAAAGCAGCAACATCAACTTTCAATCCATCTTTGGTAAACGGCGTAACCAGTGCTGGATTCACGCCACCAGGTCTAAATCCCATATGCTAACGCTCCTTGCTTTATGGTTGAGGGATCGCTAGGTCCTTGGCTCCAAGCTTCGATAGCTTTGCTTCTTGATAATTATCGTGGATTAAGTTTCGTACAATTTCAGCCCATTTGACCTTTTCACGAGCAAGAAAACTGAGTCCGTCAATCGAAGACCAAGGCGAATACAAGGCCATACTTGGACCCGGCTCAAACTTGTAATATACTGGTTGAACGCAACGTGTAATTTCGGCTGCTTCGTAGAATCGATTGAACCCACCAAAGCTAGGCATAAGCATGATATGAATGTCAATTGGAAGAGTCGTTGCTTGACGGATGGCTGCTAATTGGGGTACAGTCATATCCGCAACGGGATTAAAGCTACCTGCGCCCAACTCTTGTAGTAGTTTTGCACCTGCAGGGGAGGCATGACCGGCAAAGATACTGACTTTGAAGGTGATATCCTTTGGAATTTCACCAATTTCTTTGAGCTTGTTTAAGGCCCACAGCAATCCTTCGTCAATCACCAGAAACCCCCGGAACCCTAGGTTAATACCTCTCTTGATATCACTAATGACTTCCACTAGTTTGTCAGCACCTCGAAAACGCATTCCTGATAAGACACCGTCAGGTGTAGCGACTTGTCGACCCACATCCCAGCTGGTTCGTGGACCAGGAGTAAGGATAACTTCCATCTGTGCATCATGGGCTAGCTGCGCAAATTTCCTCAGTTCTTTATCATCAAGAAGTGTTGCTCCCATGACGACACTAATGAGACGATGAACTGGCATATCTCGTTTGTCCGATTCATCAATTAATGCTTCTAAGACTTCAGGGCGTTCAACACCCGAGATTTCAATCCGGTAGCCAGCTCCATCAGGAAACCGTTGGTCGCTGGTTGGTAAATCATAAGCGTCCTGTCCTGGTAATCCGATTTTCTCAAGGGCTTTCCGGACCTTTTCATAAGATTTCAGGCTCACCATAAAGCGTCCCTCGACTACGGGAGATTGCTTGTTGCGGTTAAAAAAGGTTGCACTTGTCGCGCTAAGGGAGGTTTTTTCAAGTGCAGAACAGTAAGCATAGATGGCTCCGTCGACACGGCTATCTTAAACCCACCGAGGCCTCCGTCAGGAGCTGCGAGGAAAGTGGGTTCAGTCAAGACGGAGCCACACCTTTCCCTTCTGAGAACTTGACCAGTTTGTTCATGAGTTGATGGCGATGAAAGTCGACGACCTAATTACTCCTGCCTTATTGATTGAGAAAAACACCCTTCTCCAAAACATTAAGAGTATGGCAGAAAAAGCACATAAAAACAAGATTTGTCTTCGACCTCATATAAAAACTCACAAATGTTTGGAAATCGCGAATCTCCAGCGCGAACATGGCGCAACTGGCATCACCGTTTCAACCTTAGGAGAAGCTAGCACATTCGTTAATCATGGGTTCACAGATGTGACACTAGCGTATCCGATTATTCCGGATAAGTTTCCCTGTCTAGATGCACTCGCTCAACAAGCCCAACTCAACCTCGTCACCGATCATCCTGCTATGGTTCCGCTACTTGAAGCCTATACTATTGCATCTAATCTCCAGCTGACCGTCCTGCTTAAAGTTGATTGTGGATACCATCGGTGTGGAGTTGACCCCACCGACTCTCGTGCGATTTCTCTAGTAAAGCAAATTGATGATGCTCCGACTCTGACCTTCGGCGGAATCCTCACCCACGCCGGTCATGCTTATAATGCTCGTTCACCGCAGGAAATCCGAACAATTGCTGATGCTGAACAAGAGGTAATACTCCAATTTTCTGAGACGCTACAACGTCATGGGTTTTCCCCTGAAATTGTATCGATTGGTTCCACACCTACGGCTAGGCTGGCAACCGACTTCAAAAAAGGAATTACCGAAATTCGACCAGGAAATTATGTCTTCTTTGATAATACCCAAGTCTCACTTGGTGTCTGCCAACTCACCGATTGTGCCTTATCGGTTCTCACTAGCGTGGTTAGCGTTCAAGATACACATGTCGTAGTTGATGCAGGTGCAACGGTCCTATCCAAGGATGCCGGAGCAACACATATCTTTTCAAACCAAGGATATGGTGTGGTTCTTACAGCAGATAAAGAAAACACAGCACAACAAGCATTAATCACGAATTTATCCCACGAACATGGGAAGATAACATTCAAAGATAAAACACAACATCAGTCATTTTCTCCAGGTGACCATCTTCGGATAATTCCAAACCATTCATGCCTGACGGCTAACCTTTTTGCACATTACTACGTTGTTGAAGGCAATCGCATTATAACCACTTGGCCAATCCATCGTGACCGAATTAGCTCACCCTTGTCATGAGGTAGAGCTCAAGGAAGCACTACAAGAAATGAAACCCTCCAAATCTCTCCCATCAGCCTTCCAAGAGCGCTTCCAAATACTCCTAGGAGACGAATATCCCGCCTTTATCGCATCAATTATCCAACCTCCTGCCCACTTTGTCCGAATCAACACAATCAAAACTGACCTCCCCTCAGGGGTCGCCCGATTAGAAGCCCTCAATATCAACGCGACTCCGCTACCCTGGTATCCAGCTGGGTTTCGGATCACCGGAGATTATGCTAAGCTCCCTTTTACTCAAGAATACTCACTAGGATTGTTCTATATTCAAGAAGGGGGAAGCATGGTGCCTCCGGTCATTTTAGCCCCTCACCCTCACCATGTTGTCCTTGATTTATGTGCTGCCCCTGGTTCTAAAACCACTCAAATTGCTCAGATGATGAACAACGAAGGTGCCCTCATCGCTAATGACCGGTCTTTCCGCCGCCTTACTAGCCTGGGTCACAATATACAGGTATGCGGTGTCATCAACACTATTACTCTGTGCCAGGATGGTCGACACCTCTCAACGCGAATCCCACTTCTATTTGATCGTATCCTTGTTGATGCGCCATGTACCGCATCTGGGCATCTTCGCAGTAAATCACCACAATACCAGATCCCCAATCTTCAGCGTATTCTCGGAATCCAAACCGTCCAGAAAGGACTTCTAACAACTGCATTTCAATTACTCAAACCTGGAGGTCAGTTGGTCTATTCAACCTGCAGTCTACATCCAGAAGAAAACGAAGCTGTAATCGACCACCTCCTTGGTGATTTTTCCTCAGCATACATCGAAGTTCCAAAAATTGTACACCTTCGTAGTCATCCTGCAATCACCTTTTGGAATGAAACGCACTATCATGAGACCATCAAGGATTGTTTGCGCATTTATCCACAGGATAATGATACAGATGGCTTCTTCATTGCCTTAATCAGGAAGGCCACCTAATGTCACACGCTAAATCACTAACCATTGATCCCGAGCTGGAAGCCCACATCTGGCAACTCCTCTATTCCCAATTTGGTATTCCAAAACTTGCTGGGTATAGGTTTCTAAAGTCAGGTCGAAAACGTATTCGCCTCATCAGTAATGCTGCGTTCGCGCTACTCTCTGAATTACCGTACACTGGCACGACCGGTCTATACCTAGGCGAATACTCCCCCACAGCATTTAGACTCTCCATGGATGGCGCTCAACTACTCGGTGATCATGCCACAAAGCAAATTGTCCGATTAACTGCAAGGCAGGCAGAAGCTTGGCTTAGAGGGGAATCGGTTAATTATGAAGACGACCGAAGAGGATATGTAATTGTCACACACAACGGCACAATCTTAGGCTGCGGTAGTATCTCTCACGGGACCCTCCGCAGCTACGTGCCTAAGATACGCCGCCCACAACGCCAAATAGGACAATCGGGTGAAGAAAATCCATGAGTGTATCAATCACCATCTATGGAGGCGCAGGCGAAATCGGCGCCAATAAAATTCTCGTCGAAGATCAAGGCCATGATGTGAAGTTCTTTCTCGACTTCGGGAAATCCTTTGAAACGATGCGCGAATTTTATGACTTCCCCGTCGCACC
>JBHLPI010000133.1:0-4903 GCA_048939595.1 Promethearchaeota archaeon
TCGGACACTGTATCCTCTAGCCATTTTTTCTAGTTTCTTCTTAATGGCAGAGAAATTCTTGGTTTGAATTTCAATTAGCAAGTTACCTCGCGTAATGTCCACTACAAAACCGCCAATATTAACTTCAATTTCATCATTAGGAAGCGAATACCAGTGCTTGATCGCTGAGTGGAGAGAATGTTCATTCATCGGATTCTAATCGTATATCGGCGAATAAGAAGATTGCTAACATGGACAAATATACGTAGAGGTATTTGCCTATGCCCTCATTAGGTTACGGATATTCAGTTATAGTGCGGGGTGGGACCCCCACCTAAATTTACTAGTAAATAATCCGCATTTCTCGGATTATTTCCTTAACAGGGTGGTGCCGACGAACGGACTTGAACCAGCGACAACTGGACATATCGCCCGAAATGATCCCGGTAACTCCCCCTGTTTTTATAATTCTCTAAAGAGATAGAACATTGTCCTTCCATTATCAAGGTCTTATGTTTATAGAAAGTTATAAAGAAAAGAAGCTTTACATAGCTTATGTTAGGGGAATTGATGGCTAGAGTTGAGAGCTCGGTAGAGATAGTGGCGCCCATAGAGAAAGTTTTCGCCTTTATTGCAAACCCAAAGAACTATGAGAAAATCTTCGTAGAATCAGAAGTCAAGATAGAGATGCTCTCCAAGGATCCCATTGGTGTTGGCACTAGGTATCGTCAATCTGCTGTTCTGGGTGGGAGGAAAGTGGATTTTCATTCACACGAATACGTTGAGTTCGAGGAAAATCACAGGTTCACTGATCATGATATAAACGGTAAGTTGAAAAGGGAAGACATAACCTTTCGGTTCGACATCACCGATAGAGGTACGAAGGTTACTGGGGCTATTGATTATGCACTTCCTTATTCAGTGCTTGGGATGCTAATTGGCAAGTTGATGGGGCTTGAGAAAGCATTCAACAACTTCCTCAAAAGGGGATTGGAGAATGCGAAGAAGATCCTTGAAGCTTAGAGTCTATTGGTGACCGTGTGCATCTATTGGGTTGATAAGAAGGAAAGAAGGACTTGAACCAGCGACCAATGGATATATCACCCAACTAATTCCCGTAAAATTCACTTTTTTAGTATTTGAAGTGATAAGTATTTCTGGTGCGGGGGGTGGATTTGAACCCTATGCTGAGTAGCGGCGTCTCCCGCAACTCCCTCTTTTTTCGAGTTGCCTTTTTTAGTCTGTTTAGTTTTCTCTAACAGCGCACGCTTTTTGATATGGCGATTGTGGGCAAGTCGCCAACGGTTCCATAGATGGAGGCAAGATTTTTGTTTCGTAAACGAAGTACCATGGAGGTTTGTTTTAATGCCTTCGAACAGTGCCTGATATTTGGCACTTTGGCGCTCTCTCACAAAGGTATTTTTCGGTTTTCGCCTTGGTTTTGAGCAGATTAGGAATGAATTTTGTAAAATCTATATATTCTATATGTTCTCTCCATCTTAAATCGCACAAAATAAAAAACGCAAAAGTTGGTCAAAATGTCTTTGGAAGATTTTATTTCCGAGTTCCTAAACCCATCAAACACATATCAATCATTAACAATTGACAGGGTCCTGTTGGCGCTAATTGTGTCTTTTGCAATTAACCTCTTCATATTCTACATTTACCGCAAAACCTTCAAAGGCGTTGTTTACACTCGAGAATTCAACGTAGGTCTAGTTCTGACAGGTTTGGTAGTTACCTTAGTTGTGTTACCAATAAGCTCCAACATTGCTCTATCTCTTGGCATGGTCGGGGCTTTAAGCATCGTGCGCTTTCGCACAGCCATCAAAGACCCAAAGGATATAGTCTTCACCTTCTGGGCAATAGCAGTAGGAATAATCTGCGGCGCAGGATTATACATGGTAGCCATAGTGGGAGCCCCTGTAATCGCCCTATTGCTGTTCGTGCTGGAATTTACAAGCTTCCGCGGTCCAGACCCATACCTACTAGTAGTTCACTACACAAGCGAAGCTGAAACGACCCTACAAGCCGCTCTTCCAAAACACAAAATTCGGTCCCGAACATCAAACGCTGACGGTGTGGAACTCATGGTCGAGGTCAGAATGAACGCGAAAGACGTGCCCCAAGTGGATGAACTCTTGAAAATCAACGGGGTAAAAGACGCATCTATTGTAAGCTACACCTCTGACTCAGCATAACGTGCCCATATCCATTGAACAGAAGAGTCCTCCCATGAATCGCGGTGCCAAAAAAACATGAACATATGACTGGTGATAAAATGGCTAAATACAAAATTCACGCGTCAGCGGTCATAATTGTTACAATTCTGTTAACCGTAGTACTATTCGTAGCCGCGAGCATCAACATGTGCTCGGCGTCGGTTGTTAACCAGTCTATCGCCTCACTGGAAACCATTGCAGTAGATGATGTAACTTCAGTTACTGTGGTCATTAACGAGTTAATGGCGGATAACGATGCAGCCGTCCAGAGTCCCGACGGAACCTACCCTGACTGGATTGAACTCTACAACAACGGCGACTACTCAATAGATTTAAGCGGCATGTACCTCACTGACAACCTTGCAAACCCCACCTGGCAATTTCCCTCGGGAACGGTGATTGGAGCTAACAGCTATTTGCTAGTATGGGCGGATGGCAATGTTGCACAAGGCCCGTTGCACGCCGATTTCAGGCTGAATGCAAACGGAGAAACCGTAGGGCTCTTAGCAAGTGACGGCGAGACCCTGATTGATTCCGTTACGTATGATAAGCAGATCCGAGACCTCTCATATGGTCGAACATCCGATGGCAGTTCAAGCTGGAGCTACATGACAAACCCCACTCCAGGTGAATCGAACGTCAGAAACTCGCAAGCCAACGGCGCCACTCCTTGGCCAATTTGGCTGTTTATCATACTTGCGCTTGCAGCCTGCATCGCAGTGGTTCTCAAAAACAGAATCCGCACAAGGAGGAAAGAATGATGGCTGGTGAGAAAGAACTCCACCTAAGACACGAGCTAAAATACGAAATTGATACACTGCAACACCAAGTTCTGCAAAAAAAGCTGAGTACCCTTCTTAAACCTGACCCAAACATGGAATCGAACAGCCGGTACAACGTCAGAAATCTTTACTTCGACGACTTCAGAGACACAGCTCTTTGCGAGAAACAGGCAGGAGTATCTAACCGAAAGAAATATCGGATTCGCATTTACAACCACAGCGACGCAGTCATCAAGTTTGAGCGAAAAACTAAAATCAACCAGTACATACTCAAGGAAAGCACCAGAATCACTCGAGGCGAAGCCGACCGAATAATCGCTGGAGACTTCAATTTTCTAGCCAAGTCAAAAGACCGCCTTTTAAGGGACTTCTATTTAGAAAGCCGCTGCAACCTAATGCGTCCCGTGGTAATTGTAGAGTACGAACGAGAAGCATACATTCACCCCGTTGGTAATGTAAGGATAACTTTTGATACTGACTTACGAACAGGGCTTGGGCCAACCTCGTTTTTCGACTGTAACATTTGCACAATGGGAGTCGTAAATCGGCCAGACATAATTTTGGAGATCAAGTATAACGAAGTGCTTCCGCAGTACATCTGTGGGCTGTTTCCCAACACCATTCGACCACGAGTAGCCATTGGGAAATTCGTCCTCTGTAGAACTCAACAAAAATGCCAAACAGGCAGTACACTAGGTGGAATTCCCTGCACCAAGTGTGACAAAGCACTCGTTTAGTTGCTCTGAACTCACCATAAGCGCGCGGCAAAGGATTATGTTGCTTTATCGCGTTGTAACGCACATACGAGCAGATACATGGAGTTTTCCAAAAACTTCTGCGAAGGAAAGCGGTCAGTACAAAACAAAGAGGGTCAATAAAGCCTTGTTACAATACTAGAGAGAATAAAACTACCGTATTTGGTTCCAGGAGTATAGGTCCCAGATAGGTAGAGACCATCAGTAGCTGTTCCAGTTGAACTGCCTCCTAAGTAAACATCGTATGTAGTACCTGCTGTAAGAGTTGATGACGAGAAAACTATTGACTGATATGCTTTTGTAGGCTTAAAGCTAAAGATTACAGTCCCATCGCTGGTTTGAAGATTAATTAAGGTGCCAGCCGATATTGATGATCTGAAATTCAGCAAAAATGAATACTGAGTTGATGAAGTACCAGGCGCTTCTGCCATGCCGGAACTGCCTACTGCCACCAGAAAACCGCCAGTTATTTTGAACGAACTGTAATAATCCAAAGCGCCATTCATGTTGGATGTGGGACCATTAATTATTACGTAACCACCCGTCATTTCAATTCCACCATTAATATCCATACCATCCCCACCTGAATCAATCACAATGTAGCCACCGTTGATGTAGAGGTAGTAATCACCTGATTCCATGAAGCCATCTCGACCTGGGCGACCCGGTCCTGGATCCATTCCAGAGCCGTCATTACCTCCGGCTGCGTTTAAGCCGTCATCGCTTGAGGTTATGTGTATGTCTCCATCGTTGATTGTGATAACTGCGCTTTCCATTCCCTCATAAGATTCTGTAATATCAATGGTTCCACCGTTAACTTCCAAAGAAGTGTCAGCGTGGAAGCCGTCATCTCCAGTTGAAATGGCAAAGGAACCCCCGTTAATTGTTATTTTGTCATTTGAGTGGACAGCGTCATCAGCAGAATCAATCGTAAAGGTTCCGCCGTCAATAGTTACGCTAACGTTTGCCTTGATTCCTTTCGCAGATGTGCTTGCGTAGATAACTCCGCTACTGCCTCCACCTGAAGTTAGACTGATTTTGCCATCAGTTATCATAACATCTGTCGCAGCTTGAATCGCGTCCCCGCCAGATGTAACAGTTATCACGCCATTCTCAACAGAAATATATCCCTCTGCGGCATCATCAGCATTATCAGCTTTCAAGC
>JBHLPI010000134.1:0-4877 GCA_048939595.1 Promethearchaeota archaeon
GGAGTCTTGGAGTTTCATCAGTGGTTGTGGCAAACAATTGGGTATCTGTCAGTGTTTGGCGTGGCCCTGATCTATTTAATCCAGTTTGGAATTTTTCAACTGTTACTCATTGATGCTCAGATAATGGGGGTTGGCTTGACGGTCTCATTCTTGATTTTAGGAACATTGAATGTCAAACGGATTCTTTCCCCGAGCATTTCGCGCCGCACAAAGGTCGTCCTGCTTATCGTTTCATTGTTTGTGCTGGGTTTTTTCTTGTTGAATGTGATTGCTGTACCGGTGTTTGAATATACCGTGCTGCCGCCAGCGACGATGTTGTATTTGTCACCCTTGGTTGCGTTGATGATTCTGGCAGGGTTGGGATTTATCTCACTGGATCGGGTGGACCGGCGGGCTCAGATTTTTTTGTCGTCGTTCTTTTTTGCCCTATTGACACTGCTGGTTTTTGCTTTGGTGAGTGGGCGGTCAACCCTAAACCTGATTCTCACGTATCGGATTGCCCTTTTCACCCTAGCACCGCTAGCAGCCCTGGCGGGTGTGGGAGTCTTTGCTTACTTTGTGGCGCATCCAAACCGTGGACGATATATCCAAGTAATTCTGTTAGTTGGGCTGTTGGCAGTTCTCCCAGCAACCACGTTGGCGTGGAGGCATAATCCCTTCTTTGGGTATGGAGCAACGGTTACCCGCCCGATTCAAGCCAGTAACCAGTGGATAGCTGACTATTCGAATCCTGCTGAGGTCGTGGTGGGTGATCATCTGTTCACCTATTATTTCCTCTATTATCTTCGACGCCCCGCTTCGGTGGATGTGGGATTTGACCTGTTTGTGCAAGGTGATACTACTCAGTCGTATGGGTTGGCGGGTGTACACTGGTATATGTTTGACAACGGTTTTTGGCTCCCATCTGGTGTACAGCTAGTACCAATCGATTGGGATGTCATTAGATGGTTAAATCAGCAACCTCACAATGCGCTAGTTTACAATAATGGGGAAGTGCAACTGTTTCGGCGCCTTTAAGGACTCAGTCGGGGGGAAGACCGATTCCTTGGTAGATGGTGTCTTTGGGTTTGACATGTTGGTGGTAGACGGCACGTCCATCAACTAAAACAAGGGGAGCCTTGGCTTTGGAGGCGATATTTTCGAGTTTGAGTTGTTTGTATTCTTCATGGGCCGTGATGAGGAGGACACAATCAGCGCCTTTAACGGCTTTGAGGGGGTCACTTGTGACCTCGCAGTCACAGAAAACTGTGCCTCCGAGTATGGGGTCACTAAGGCGGAGTTCGGCTTCGCGGTCAACGAGTTCGGCAATGACCGTGAGGGCGGGAGACATTTGGACATCGGCAACGCCCGGTTTATACGTGAGTCCGAGGATGGCGACTTTTGCGCCCTTAAGGGATTTGCCAGCACGGTTAAGGGCTTCCATGGTGTGACGGACGAGTTCGTGAGGCATACGATCGTTGATTTCCCGGGACATCCGGACCAAGTAGGGAACATAGCCGACTTTGTGGCCTTCGGCGATGATGTAGTAGGCATTGGCGGGGAGACAGGGGCCGCCGACGCCAGCACCGGGGTAGTGGGCGATGAAGTTCCATTTAGTAGCCGCGCCTTGAATAACATCAAAGATACTGATGCCAAGTCGTTCATAAAGGATGGCAAGTTCACTCATTAAGGCGATGTTGACATCTCGAAAAATATTTTCAGTAAGTTTAACTGCGTTAGCGGTTTTGGGGTTGGGGACGATAAGGATTTCCTCGGCCAGTGGACGATATATTGCAGCAGCGACCTCAGAAGCCTGTTCAGTATAGCCACCGATAATTCGGGGAATCGAACGGAAACGTGTAATGATCGAGCCAGGATCTGCACGTTCAGGGCAACTGGCTGCGAGAAAATCTTTCCCCGCTATGAGGCCAGAGGCTTTCTCGATAACCGGGATGATGAGGGTTTCTAATGTGCCGGGCCCAATGGTGCTTTCGACGACTACGATGGAGCCTGATTGCAGACCTTTTCCGATGTCCTGAACAGCAGCGAGGATGTGTTCGTAGTCGGGAACTTTGTCTTTGGTGACTGGGGTGGGTACTGAGATGATGATGGCATCCGAAGAGCTGGTGGTTTTTGCAGTATCTAAGGAGGAGGTGAGGTTTCCGCTTTTTATGACGGCTTCAAACAGCTCATCTAATCCGGGTTCATCGATGTAGTTCTCCCCATTGGTAATGCAGGTAACGACTTTGGGATCAATATCGCAAGCAGTCACTTTTGCACCTGCTTTGGCAAATAGGACGGCTGTAGGGAGCCCAATGCGTCCTGCACCTACGACTGCAATATTGAGTTTCCCGGTTTTGAGTGCCTTTTCTATATCTGCAGGTTTCATGTCCATGAGTGTCACAGGATAACCTCCTTGTAACCTTCATCCACTCTGTGACGAATGTGATTTTGTTTTTTAATTCTTCTATTCCTTTGCCTCAGATTCTTGCTTACAATAATCAATTAAGCCTTCATACAGGGTAAAGGCGGGAGTGAACAGGAGTAGGTTTTGCATCCGTTTAATTTGAGCTACGCTATGGTAAATATCACCTGGTCGTGGTGGCTCAAAGAGAATCTCATGAGAACCGGTTGGGATGACCTGCTGCACGGCTTCAGCGAGTTCACGGATGGACACGGGTCTTCCTGTTCCGACGTTTATTGGCAACGACGGCATTGTGTCCAAGGTTGCCGCCTGGATAATCGTATCAACAACGTCGTTGATGTAGATGAAGTCTCGCGTCTGATAGCCATCGCCGAAGATAATTAGGGGCAAACCGTGGTGAGCGCGGTCTATGAAGATGCTAACCACACCGGCTTCATTATCTGTGGACTGACGGGGCCCAAAGATGTTGAAAAGGCGTAGCTGGGGGATTTGCATTCCGTGATCTTTTGCAGCTGTTTGACAGAGCTGTTCTCCTTCTAATTTACTAGTCCCATAGGGTGAAAGGGGTTGGGTTGAGGCTTCTTCGGGAATGGGCACGGTTTCTGGTGTGCCATAAACGGCTGCACTGGATGCAAAGACAATGCGGTCGATATCAGCGTGTACGGCTCCAGCTAGCACGTTCTGTGTGCCCATGACGTTGATATCCATGTATTTTTCGGGATTGCGGATTGACTCAGCAACCTTGGTGACTGCTGCTAAATGAACCACAATGTCACAGTTTTCACAGACTTGTTGAGTGGCTTTAGCGTCGCGGATATCACCTTCAACAAATGTAAAAGCCTCATGCCGTAGGGCAGTAGTCAGATTATCAAGGGTACCTGTCGAAAGGTTATCAAACGCTCGCACACGAAACTCTTGCCGGAGTAGGGCTTCCACTAGGTGGCTGCCAACGAAGCCTGTGGCCCCCGTTACTAACACTGTGCGCAATGCTTCTGTAGTCATCGGTTCCCCCCGATATTCGCCCCTTCAATACTTCTACCTTTATGCTTTTTGCTTCGAAGCGCACGGGTCGGATAAGATAAGCAGCAAGGCTTAAAAGGCAGGATTGGCACCCACCACCTACCCCTCAATTAGAGCGAGGCCCCCCATCATGGTCAAAAAATTCACGTACCGCGGATTCGGATTAGATGAACTCCAGCGCATGCCCATGGACCAGTTCATCAACCTACTCCCCGCCCGGCAGCGACGCAGCCTCAAACGCGGCCTCCCACCCCGCCAAAAAAAGCTCCTAGAACGCTTACGCAAAACCCGCCAACAAATGCGCAAAGGCAAACCCCCCATGATCCGCACCCACAACCGCGACATGATCATCTTACCCGAAATGGTCGGCCTCACCATCGGCATCCACAACGGCAAAGAATTCCTCCCCCTCGAAATCAACATCGAACACATCGGCCACTACCTCGGCGAATACGCCCCCACCAACAAAGCCGTCCGCCACGGCAACCCCGGCATAGGCGCCACACGCGGAAGTCAATATGTACCGCTCAAATAAGATTAATCTTTTATTTAATAGTTCAAAGAGAGAACTAATAGAAGCTTGTTTGATGAGTTTTTATACCCAATTGCAACCCAACTAAGGGCAATCTGTTGGATAACCAATATCGTAAATTTCAACTCGACGATTTACCAAGTAACGAGATTCATGTGGCTTTAAAACCGCAAATGGCGAAATCATTCCTCTCATCCTTACTATACAACCATTCCATTGAGAAACTATGTGAGGAAGCTGAGGTTTGGCCTGTAACATTCAAAAAATGGATAAAACAATCTGAAAATTCTAATAACCCGCCATTCTTCAGGCTTGATAAATTAAGGCACCTTATCGCCCTATTATCCTCTGATGAACTAACCTTCATTTCAGATATTGAAAAAGAGGTCTTGGCTCTTAGAGGATATGGTGGTTCTGGGATTCTTTGGAACCCTCACATTCCTATAGAAGAAGATGCAAATCTAGTTCGAGTGGTTGTACATTTAATCGGTGATGGATATGTGCCCAAAGATAGAGCGACAACAAGAGTTCCATCTTATTCAAATAGTAATGATTTCTTGAGAGCCCAATTCGTTGAATGTTTATCTTCTTCTCTTGGTGATGTTTCGGGTTGCATTCGCGAGTATATTGACAAATCAGTCCATCAACGATCCTATATTGCGTTTGCTCAATGGATAGGTTATATCATTCGTCATCTGTATCCAGACGCAAAGTTTGATGAAATACATGGTTCTCTTCCCAGTACGTTTCTCCAACTTCCTTTAGAACTAAAATGCGAAATCATACGGACCTTTGGGGATGATGATGGGCATGTAGGAGCACATTGTATTCGTTTTACGTCGGGGGGTGCAACGATTCTGGAGCAAATGCGACAGTTGATTGTGGAGTTGATGGAGGCGACGTTGCCCTCAGAAAAGTTTC
>JBHLPI010000047.1:0-15615 GCA_048939595.1 Promethearchaeota archaeon
AGATTCGCACAAGCCCCACTAGGGACGCCGGATGTCTTCCAGCGGAGAGACTAACCCAGATATTGAACCGATTCGCAGTGCCCATAGCCAATCCGTATCCAAATTAGCCCAACAACTCGACACAGATCTGGACCACGGACTTATGACTGGAGAAGCTCAACGGCGGTTGGATATATATGGTCCTAACCAACTTCCCAAAATTCGTGGGTCATTCTGGCGAGTTTATCTTGCTCCAATTCTCAATGGACTCATCCTCATTTATCTAGTGGTCATTGTTCTTCTAGCGGCCATCGTCATCTTCTTCGACACCCCAGGCACCTCCAACGTAATTATCTGGATCGTCGTCATCACCTTTAATGCACTCTTGGCAATCATTCAACAATTTCGTGCCCAGAAGCAATTAGAAGCCCTCCATTCACTTACCGCAGATACCAGCCTAGTTATCCGAGAAGGATTGAAAACTGAAATTACTGCGAGCGAAATTGTACCAGGCGATGTTGTAGTATTAGCACAAGGTGACCGAATACCTGCAGATGGACGCTTGTTAGACGCAAACCAACTTACTACAGTAGAAGCCTCACTCACCGGCGAGAGTGCACCGGTACCAAAGACAGCATCTCGATCACCACTCGACAAAGATACTCCACTACATGAACGTCACACCATGGTGTATAGTGGAACCTATATTGCAACGGGCTCGGGACGATATCTTGTAACTGGCACCGGCGAAGCGACAGAAATTGGAGATATCAGTCAGGGCTTGGAAACACTCAACACCGGCGATATTCCACTCCGTCGAAAAGTCAACCGACTAGCAATCTACCTAGGTAGTGTAGCCATTGTTCTCGGAATTGTCGGGTTTGTTTCCTATATTCTCTTTCCTCGCCCAATAAATGGCATTACTCTTACACCCGCTGAAGTAGCCGTCGAAGCAATAATCAATGCAATGACTGTTATGCCAATCAATATCCCCTTACTCACCACCATTGTCTTACTCACTGGAGTTTTAGCTATGGCAGGGGTTGGGGTCATTGTTAGTAACCTTTCTGCTGTTGAAAGCCTCGGTCGAGTCAGCATTATCTGCACCGATAAAACCGGCACCCTTACACGGAGTGAGATGATGGTCAGCCTCATTTGGGATGCCACCAATCTTTTCCAGATAACCGGTGAAGGCTTTGAACCTCGGGGTGAGATCCTTCTAGTTAATGATCCAAATACAAAATCCAAAACTGTATCAGCGAGACCAATTGAAATTGAAAGCTACGACCAGTTAGCACTTTTAATTCGTGCTGGAGGTCTCAATAATGACGCCCAAATTGCCAAAGATAAAGCGACTGAAGGTGGGGCCATGCGGTGGCGAGCCATCGGAGATCCAACTGAAGCGGCTCTCCTCGTCTTACTTCGGAAAAGTGGTATTGACGAAACTTCACTCCGTGCTGCATACACCTTCGAACAAGATTACCCCTTTGATTCGCGATTGAAACGGATGACTCGTATTTTTTCACACCCAGAAGGTGGTTACATCGCCTTCGTAAAAGGGGCCACAGATGTATTGATACCACGATGTAACCAGATTGGTGATGACCGTCAAGCTCAACGACTTACTAAGAAACGAGGGAAAGAAATTGAACGCTATGCCAACGAATTCGCTGCCGGAGGATATCGTGTCCTCTCTTTTGCCATTCGGCGCTTTGATACATTACCCGCCGGTCATGGGGAAAAGCTTAGAGAAAGCATTGAAAAGAACCTGATTTTTGTTGGATTCACATGTATCGTTGATCCACCACGTGAAGGTGTACGGGAGGCTGTTGTCGAAGTAGCCAATGCAGGCATCAAAACTATTATGCTAACTGGGGATGCTGCAGCAACAGCAGAAACCATTGGGCGCCAATTAGCAATTGTAGAAAAAGATGATTTAGTCATTGAAGGCAAAGATGTTGCAAACGTTCCAGAAGATAAATTCAATCGCATCAGTGTCTTTGCCCGAGTTGATCCCGAAGATAAACAACTCATTGTTGAACGCTACAAAAAAGCCAAACGCGCGGTTGCTGTAACTGGTGATGGCGTTAATGATGCTTTGGCTTTGAGCATGAGTGATGTTGGAATTGCAATGGGAATCACGGGGACAGATGTGGCCAAAGAAGCCTCCGATATGATTATCGCGGATGATAGCTACACATCCATTGTTGAAGGAGTCCGACAGGGTCGAGGGCTCTTTAATAAAATACGGATGATGATTTTCTTCTACATATGTATCAACGTCGGAGAATCCATCCTCTTCTTCGGGACATTCATACTAGGGATTCCATTCCTTACCCCAACCCAACATATCTTTCTGACCATCTCAAGTCACTCTTGGCCAGGACTAGCATTAGTATTCGACAAAACAGCAAAATACGTCATGGAAGAGAAACCACGGGACACCGAATCGATTATCACACGACGCCTTGGCTACTATCTTCTTCTAAACGCTTTTCTGATATTCATCGGATCCGCAATTGCCTACTATTTCACTACGACGGCAATGCTTCCCGGCAGTACTTACCTTGAACCCTACAGCCCTGAGGCTTTTTATAAGGGTCTTACAATGACCATCGCTGTCCTCCTTTTTGCAGAATCGTTCATGGTTCTCAGCATACGGCGAATTAACCAATCAATGTGGCGCTCAATCCGTTTTGAAAGCTTCTGGCTGGTATATCTCCTCATCGGACTTGTATTTCTCATGTTTGCCGGAGTGATGTATATCGCTGAAGTTAATCATATCCTTGCCAGCTTTGGCATCGACTTTAGCTTCATACCACTCACTGCTATTGACTGGGCCATGGCCTTCCTTCTGACAGCTCCGGCTATCTTTGGAATGGAAGGCGTCAAATGGATTTGCCGAAACCGTGGTATCTCCTTCTAGACATCCGGTTCCAATGCAAACCTTTATCCTCTCAACTTAGTACATCCAGGACCCTCTTCAAGGTGAACATACCATGGTTGATGAGCGCATTGCACGTCTAGCACAACTGACCATTGAATACTCCATCGGCGTCAAAAAAGGCGATCTCGTTGGGGTCAGTGCCCCCGCATTTGCTGAACCCTTAATACTTGAATTAACCCGAGAAATCATGAAAGCTGGTGGCCACCCTTTTACTCGGATTTATCTTCCTCGGTCTCAAGAGATATTCTACAAATATGCTCAAGAGCATCAACTCGATTACATCAACCCCCTGCTCCTTGACATGATTGACAAACTTGACAGCTATATTGTGATCTTCTCCTCTGATAACCGGAAAGCAATGGCAAATGTTGACCCAGCGAAACAGGCTCGTGCCGCAAAAGCGCAAACCGAGATCCATAAACGCTTCACAGCCCGGCTCAAACAGGGCTGGTATGCCCTCATCCCCTACCCTTCATCGAGCCTTGCTCAAGAGGGCAATATGGGCACCGAAGAATATGAAGAATTTGTCTACAAGGCGTGTCTCGTCGATCAACCAAACCCCGTGAAGCTCTGGCAAAAACTCAGCAAAAAACAAGCCAAAATCACTAACTACCTCAACACCAAAAATACCATCCGCTTCGAAAGCGCCGATGTGGACCTCACTGCAAAAGTCACTGGGCGCAACTGGGTCAACGCCGACGGCCACCTGAACATGCCGGATGGCGAGGTGTTTACTTCTCCGATCGAAGATAGTGTTGAAGGCACTATCCGGTTCTCGTATCCGGGTATTTTCATGGGGAAAGAAGTTGAAGATATCTCGTTAACCTTTGAAAAGGGAGAAGTGACTAAGGCTTCGGCTGAAAAAGGACAAGACCTACTCGATCATATCCTCGGGATTGATGATGGAGCGAAGCGACTCGGGGAAATCGCCATCGGAACGAATCCTGGCATCACAAAGTTCACAAAAAACATCCTTTTCGATGAGAAACTCACAGGAACAGTTCACTGTGCTCTCGGTAACGGCTTTGAGGAAAGTGGTGGTGAAAACGAATCCGCTATTCACTGGGATATTCTCGCCGATATGACTAATAACGGGAAGATCTTCGCAGATGATGAAGTCTTCTACAAGAATGGCAAGTTTCTCATGAAAGTCATCGAAAAATAACAGTCTTTAATGTCACTTTGATGGGACCGATTCCATCTTGAAAATGACCTTGCAGCCTTTTAGCGTGGAGTGAACCTGATTCGCTACTTCAATCATATCTTGGACTGTACCGTTCTCGTCCCAATCAATCACGAAATCATAATTCCCCGCCACTGGCTGAAAGCCCATGCGCATGAGTCGCTCGACGACTTCGCTAGGTGCCGCCCCTTCACTACTCACATAGATTGTCAGGTAACTTCTCAAAAGGAAAGCCTCCAGAACTATTTGAATCCTAACAACAGGCTTTTTATTCCTACTCAATGCGGCATCCCCCCGTGAAAAAGACTCTAAGGGCAATCCGAAGATTATATGAACTCTAACCGTGCGAAACATCCCACGAGGAATTGGCTATGTCACGGAAACCTCGCCTCCCACCTGGCCAACGCTGGATAACTGGATTTCCCATTCGAACCGCCGAACGCATGCCCGAACCCTTCGATCCCGAAACCTGGAGCCTTACCGTCGATGGTGAAGTCAACAACCCTCATGTCTTCTCATACAACGAACTACAAGCCCTCCCAGTCACAACGCAGCTCAGTGATGCCCATTGCGTTGAATCCTGGTCCATTCCTGACATTAAGTGGGAGGGCGTGTTGTTTAAGGAAGTAGCAAAAATTGTGGCCCCGAAGTCTTCAGCAAAGTTTGTGATGTTTTATGCAGAGCATGAGTACCGTTCAGGGATTGACTTAGAAGTTGCCTTAGAAGATGATGTGATGTTGGCTTGGGGTCGCAATGGCGAACCTCTTCCAGTTAACGATGGATATCCGTTACGTTTGGTTGTTCCACGGCTGTATTATTGGAAAAGTGTGAAGTGGGTGCGACGTATTAGCTTCTTGACAGAAGTTGTACTTGGCTTTTGGGAAAAACGGGGTTACCATCAAGACGCGGATCCTTGGCTTGAACAGCGATTTGCCAATCGATAGGACTCGGTAAAAAAAGAAGTTAAGGCCCTTGCGGGCCTTAAGGACTGGGACGAAGAGAGGTTAATCTCTTCATGATCCATTGCGGATCTGGGAGAGCTCATCAGTTCTTGCCACAAATTTGAGTATAAGGATGGGTACTCCATTGATATGTATCTGCGTATCATCTGGTTCTAGGTCTGGGTATTATCAGGGGATTTAAAGAAAAAGGCTGAGAGGCAAGTGGCAAAAACTTTTGATGGAGGTCAGCAGACAGATGGCTAGCTGCTGCACTCAACTGGTGGATGCATACCTCTCGGTGGTGTTAAACACGATGGCTGCGAAAAAGGTTCAGAAAGTATTGGATGATTTCTATTGGATTATGGCTCGAGAAGGGATGCTGCCAGATAGTAACATCTTCTTAATCAAAGACGGGGCTCGGTTTGTGTTATTTGATGCCGGAATTCAGCATTTTTTCAAAGATACTGTTGACGCGATTAGAGAATTAGGATTAGAACTCAAACAGATGGACCGGTTGATTTTGACACACACACATCTGGATCATTCGGGGTCAGTTCCAGAATTTAAGGGACGATTAAAAGAACTTGAAGTGTGGGTGTCAGAAGAAGAGGGAACACTTCTTGAGAAAGGTGATGACACCATTGTCTTAGGGAGTATGTTGGGACAACGCTTGCCTCCCATTCCAGTTGCCAAGAAACTCCACGATGGAGACACCTTTGAAGTAGGGCAATACTCGTTCGAAGTGCTGCTTACGCCAGGGCATAGTGCTGGTAGTTTATGCTTCTTTGAACAGAACCACAGGTTGCTGATTTCAGGAGATGTGGTATTTCGTCATGGGTCCTTTGGGCGCGTCGACTTTCCCACAGGGAATGGACAAATTCTCAAAAAATCGATTGAACGTTTGGCGAGTTTACCGGTTGAAATGCTACTTCCTGGGCATATGGGGATTGCGATGAAAGACGGACAACGCGAAATTAAACTATCCCTTCAATTCGCGCGACAGGTCCTTTAGCAGTCTTGGGCTAGAATGAGGCGATAGCTTAAATTTTGAAGACAGGAATAAGCGAACGGTATGGTGCTCGAAATCGGAAATAACCGGAGTCGCATAGTCGCTTATCTTGCTGTATTTATTGCACTCGTAACTGTATTCGACGTCATTCCCATGCTCCCTGGGTTCTATGGAGGCATCTGGGATTCCTGGATCTTTGTGTTTGCCCCTCTCATCGGTGTGTTACTTGGCCCACTATTCGGGTTCCTCACAGTTGGATTCGGCAGCCTACTTGGTCACATTATCTATTTCCGTGATCCCTTTGAGCTACTCTTCATGCTAGGAGCTGGTATTGGGACCTTGTGTGCCGCCCTAATTTTTCAACGACGTTGGAAACCCGTGCTCCTCATCTATGTCATATTGCTTAGTGGTTATTTCTTGTATCCCGTGTCTTGGACATTACCACTCGTAGGCATCTGGGATATCTTACTTGCCTTCGGGCTTCTTCTCCTATTCTCACTTTTGATGAATCGCAGGTGGTGGCCTTCGGATCGCTGGGCAAGTATATGGTTCCTGCTCCTCTTTGCAGCGATTATCGGGCTTGAGACTGATATCCTCTTCCGTGTATTCGTGCTGGTTCCTGGGCAGACCTATTGGTTGCTTTATGGACTGACACCTGATGCTCTTTACTGGTTGTGGCTCACCGCAGGCATAATCACGCCCACCAAAGTCGCGTTGGGGACGCTATTTACTATCACTGTCGGATATAGTCTGATTCGACTCCTCCCACGAACGGAAATTCCTTTGATAACGGATTATGGGCTCCTCACCCCACGCCCTCCACCCAACGATGTTGGTGAAAAGAAATGACCTCTAATGAAGAACCCCAAACGCCTTTCGTTCCCATCGGAGATGTTATCCAGGCCGATGTCAACACAACCACGATCACATTTCATTGCACCAACGCTATCCTTAGATTATCATTGTATGACAAACACGTACTACGCATTCAAGCAACCGCTCAGCCCTCCTTCAAAGGAAGTCCGTCCTTTATTGTTCTTCCACCACCAAATGAAAAAGTGGGTCACTTGGAAGTCCAAGAAACTAAATCAGGCTGGCAAATCCAATCACCTACAACTCATGTTCAGGTGCAACGAAGTCCCTGTCACCTTAGCTTCTTGGCTCGTCAAGGAACTACAATCGTAGAAGATAGTCAACCCACAGGTGTTTTGTTCTCTCCCAAACAAATTCGACTCTCGAAGGTCCTTTCAGAAGGGGGACACTTCTACGGGTTCGGACATAAAACCGGCCCCTTAGATAAACGAGGCACTCGCATGGAAATGTGGAACCATTACCAAATGTATGATTTCGCTTCAGACCCTCTCTCTACCTGCGTGCCTTTCTTCATCGCCATTCAAAATGGCGCCGCTTATGGCATCTATCTGGATACCCCTGTAAAATCGGTCTTTGATATGGGGGCTACTGATTCCCAAAATTATGTCATTACCGTTGATGATACTGAGCTTGATTATTATTTCATCGTTGGCCCGGATCCGAAACAAGTCCTCTATTCTTATAGTCGACTCACTGGTCAAATGCCATTACCCCCTCGTTGGATTCTCGGCTATCACCAATGTCGATGGAGTTACACTCCTGCTAGCCGTGTCCGAGAAATCGCGTCCGAATTGCGTAACCGCAAATTTCCCTGTGATGGAATATGGATTGACATCGACTATATGGACGAGTACCGCGTATTCACATGGAATCCAAAAACCTTCCCCGACCCCCAGGCGTTGATCGATGATTTGAAGAATGATGGCTTCAAAGTAATCACCATCATCGATCCTGGCGTCAAAGTAGACGATCAGTACACCATCTACCAAGAAGGGATCAAACATGATTATTTTCTCCGCAAACAAGCTGGTGAACTCTTTATCGGCACTACCTGGCCAACCCAATCCGTATTCCCGAATTTCCTCCATCCCGCAGTTCGCAAATGGTGGGCAAATCTCCACACACCATTATTAAGACTAGGCGTTTCAGCAATTTGGAATGACCTCAACGAACCTCAAGTCTTTCTCACACCCGAATATGAAGAAATGGCAAAAACCATACATTCTGACGGTCAGCACACCTACACCAATGCTGAAGCCCACAATCTCTACGGGCTAGCTATGTCCAAGGCCACTTATGCAGGCATGATAGAGTTTCGTCCTAATACTCGTCCCTGGATTCTTTCCCGGGCCGGATGGGCAGGAATACAACGATATGCTGCTGTATGGACTCATGATAATCAGAGCACCTGGGAACATCTTGAACAGACTGTGCCCCAATTATTAAACCTTGGAATGGCTGGAATCCCCTTAATTGGCAGCGATATTGGCGGATTCTATCAAGAGCCAACACCCGAATTATTCACACGCTGGAACCAGTTAGGCGTGTTCAGTCCATTCTGTCGTAACCATACTGCCACCGGCACCCCCAACCAGGAACCGTGGGAGTTTGGCCCTGAGGTTGAAGAAATCAGTCGACGCTTTATCTCCTTCCGCTATATGCTTTTACCGTACCTGTATGATCTTACGCGTGAAGCTTCGTTAACAGGCGTTCCAATAATGCGCCCTTTAATTCTCGAATTTCCCACCGATGAACACTGCCACAGCATCGAAGACGAATTCCTTGTGGGACCATCGGTTCTTGTAGCCCCAATTCTTCAACAAGGTTTCTCTTCTCGACAGGTCTATCTTCCTGAAGGTGACTGGTTTGACCCCCATAGCCATGAGACTCACCGAGGGCCAACCACTATCACAATGCCCGCTCTCCTTTCCATGTGTCCAACTCTCATACGTCGCGGAAGCATTCTGCCACTGCAACCGGTTGTACAACATTCAGCTGAACCTGTAGACCAGCTTCAACTAGATATCTATCCCTGCGTAGACTGCGAAGACGGGGTCGAATTTCGCCATTATGAAGACGATTACGAATCACTTGATTATCAAAAAGGAGAGTATGCTACGACACAATTCTGGTGCCATACTGAGCTAAAAGGGATTACCTTTATCATCCAACAGCCGGAAGGAAATTACCAACCCCCCGATCGAAAATTTGTTTTAATCTTTCGCTGTCTAGTGCAACCACCAAACCAGATTACATTAGACGGAGAACTCCTTGACTCCTTTTCCGATGAAACTTTGTTTAAGAAATCGGATCTTGGCTGGTTCTGGCAGGCTCGAGATCAGACCGTCCGTGTTGTGTTTTCTGATACCCGTAAACGCCGTGAAGTTCACCTGCAGCTGAAGTCGTCTTCTTCGGAGTAGGCAACGACCCAGAAGGTTTTTACGGGTAAATTCCTAGCCTGAAAGACAGTCTCAGATTCTCTGAATATCGAGGTAGACGGTTATGGCAAACTTACCTAAACTGGATACGAAAATTAAGGCTGTCACGATTTACCGAAACGGTGCTAAAATCGAACGGACAGGTCAAATCGAATTAAAACCTGGCACCCATAAACTCGAAATCGCTAACTTAACCCGCTTTTTAGATAAGGAAAGTGTACGTGTCTCAGGGCGTGGCCAGGCTACCATTGTAAGCTTCGATACGATTGACACAACAGTCGAAGTAAGCGGTTATGATAAACTTGACACCCTCATCAAGAAACGTGAAGATTTGCAAAAGCAACTCAGCACAATTCAAAATGAGCTCCAAAGGATAACCCGCCGAATGAACTTCTATAATCAGGTTTTAGATAACTCCGCAGGGGAATTTTCTCGCTGGATCCCTGCAGGTGAAAGTAATGTCGACCAGCTCAGTTCCCTAGAAACTTTAGTGACGACGCAAGTAGATTCACTTACCCAATCGCAAATGAAGCTTCAAGAAAAACGGGAAAAGATCCAAAAGGAAATCGCGATCCTGAACCGCGAAATCGAAAAATTCCGAAGTGATGTAAACCAATACGAAGTCAGCAACAGTGTGTTCATCAACGTTGATGTCCATAAGTTAGGTAAATGTGAATTCAACATCTCCTATTTTGTCAACAATGCTTACTGGGAGCCTACCTATGATTTTGTCCTCTCTGAGGAATCAACCGAAGTCACCATGTACACAGTGGTCCAAAACAACACCCAAGAAGACTGGGATAAAGTCAATCTTACTGTGTCAACTGCGTCTCGACGCACTGCATCAATCACAGAGCCTTCACCCTACTTTGTCTCAATCTATCGTCCTCCATCCCCTGCCCCCCGACGAGACCTTAGGATGAAAGCTGCGAAAATGGCCGCCCCCGCCGCTTCAGGTGCCGTTGCCGATGAAATCGAAGCAGCTGAATTAGAAATGATACCAGAAGAACCACTCCCAGAGATGGCTCCTCCCCCGGTCACTGCCACGGCAATGGAAGTAGGTGGTGTTCATGTGTTTGTGTTACCTGATCCTGTAAAGGTTGCAGCGGATGGAGAACCCCATGCTTTTCCAACGAGTCAACTTTCACTTGAAGCTGATCGAAAATTCTTCTGGAATGCTGTAGACTTTGCTGAAGCCATTGAAGTAACCACTATTGAAAATGGTTCCAGTGTGTTACTTCCGGGACGGGCACGCATCTACTTCCAAGATGAATACCTCGGTGAAACTCATCTTGGACTTATCGCACCCAACGAAAAGGTCGATGTAGGCATGCGATTCTCCTACGATCTCAAGGTGGAAAAGAAACTCGTTGCCAAGAGCACCGAAAAGAAGGGCCTTTTGAAAGGCAATGTAGCCCGAGATTATGCCTATGAATTAACCATCAAAAACTACCGCACGAAAATAAGTGCAGTTAAGATCATGGATCGGGTTCCCCACAGCGATTCAGAAATCATTAAAATCGAGGACCAGAAGTTCTCCCCAGAACCAACTAAAAATGAGCTAGGCGTCCTCACGTGGGAAATCGAAGTTCCTAAAGAAGGCGAAACCAAAATCACTTACTCCTTCCAAGTTGAGTACCCACGTGGCAAAACAATCACCCCTCCTCTCCCCTAACAACTTCTGTGGTTTCTTCTATGACATCTACTGATGAACACGGGAAAGTTTCACTACCTTCTCTAGCCTCACAGCAACCCACTCACTATCTTCTGACTCCCTTGCTGCATCCAAATGGATGGAGGCTCGAGGTCAGGAACGATGAAGGAACTTTGTTCTACAATGTCACTAGGAAACTAACTGAACCAATCTCATACATACTTTACTCTTACAAACCGATTAAAACACCTCCAAGGAAAATCAAATCAACTCCCCTTGACAATGTTCCTCGATTCTCACTTTACAAAGATCGCCTTGAACAATTATCTATTCTCTCAATTCTCCCCTCCTCCATTGTTCTTGTTCGTAGTCCTTCTCGGAAAGTCATAGCGCGCTTCATCCCTCTTACTTCCAAAATTGTCTTTCTTCGCACACCCACCACATCAGTTGGTCGCCTTCGATTCAAAGACAAACCCGCCCCGCTACACTACCAAATTGAATGCCGCACTGACCCCAATCCCCAATGGTTGTTAGCTAGTATTCTCTATGCAATTGCTCGAATCGAAACCGCAGAAACTCCCATTACTTTAGAAGAAATTCCTGTGGAACCGAGTAGTTCGGATGGATAAGACTGAACTGCAAGTCCTCAATCTTTTAGAATAAGTAACTCCATAAGACCCTCGGTGCTTGAACCTAGAGAAATGGTCGTGACCGCTCTCCATGAAAATTGAAGTATTAGGAAGCTCATCATTCATTCCCACAATCAAAGGAAGCTGGTCTAGTTTTATTATCAACCTTGGAAAAGGCGATCGAATTTTAATCGATGCTGGAACACGGCGGCTCCTCGGACGAAGAAAAGATGTTCTCTCTGTAAGTCACATCTTCATAACACACCGACACCCTGACCATATTATGTTTCTGGGTGCATTGATTAGCCGGATGAAACGAAATAACCGAAAGAAACCCCTCACGATTTTCTGTCCTATCAACGCATTTTATCATATTACTGGGTTCATTCGGTTCTATAATCCGTCGGGTGTTCCCGACTTCGTTAATTTCGAAACCTTTACTCCCGATGAACCAGAGTACCTCATTACGCTTCCCAAATCAAAAACTGAAATTTGGGCTGCTGCAGCCTGTCATACTACTATGGCTGCGGCATATGGTGTTATTCAAGGTGACACAAAAATAGTCATAGTACCAGACACGGCTCCTAACTGTCAAACACTCCTCGACCTGGCGAAAGGGGCAAAAGCCCTATTTCATGATACCACCTTCCCCACAGCAGTTCATAGTTTTGCCGCCGCAAAGGGGCATTCCAGCCCTGAAGGCGCAGGTTTGGATGCTGCAAAAGCAGGGGTAGAAACGCTGGTTTTAGTCCATACTAGCCGAGCTCGTGCCCGAGATGCCCACAGTTTGTTTGCTGGAGCTGCAAGATATTTTGCTGGAGAAATCCATGTCGGTTCTGATAACGCGAAGTTTACATTTTAATGTGTTAAATAAGAAATGGTTCAATAATGACTTCTTCTCCAAGAAAAAGAGGTTCCCCCATCGTCGCCTGCTTGGGTGAAGCCCTTATCGATTTCATAGCTGAAGAAACCGGAATGCTGAACGCAGTTCACTCTTTTCACAAATATCCTGGTGGTGCCCCTGCTAATGTTGCCGTTGGACTCGCTAGACTAAATGTAGCGACAGGGTTCATCGGAAAAATCGGTTCTGATACTTTTGGGAACTTTCTAATTGCTCAATTCGAAAAAAATGGTGTCAACACTGATGGAATCACACAGACCAGCGAAGCCCCAACGGCATTAGCCTTCGTCAGTCGGTCTGCCCGTGGCGATCGAGACTTTCTTTTTTACCGCAACCCCTGTGCCGATATTCTCCTAAAAAAGGCAGACATACCCAAAAACTGGTTGCAGAATATCCGGTACCTTCACGTCGGGGGCGTAAGTCTAACCCGACAACCAAGCCGAGATGCAACCTTGTATGCCGTCAAAATTGCCCACAAAAATGGTGCTTCAATCACCTTTGATCCAAATCTAAGATTAAATCTCTGGCAAAAAGGAATCAGGGAATGCCAAACCACTATTCGTGAACTCCTTACTTATACTGACATCTTTCTACCCTCCGAAGAAGAATTAACACTCCTGATGGGAAGCAAGGATCTCGATAAGGCCGTACTCCGTGCGCATGAGAGTGGGCCTTCCACTGTCTGCGTGAAACGAGGTCCCCACGGGAGTTATGTTTCTCATAGGACCCCTTGTGGAGAAAACCAAGAGTTCTTTCAATCTCCATATCCAGTTCAAGTGGTCGACACAACCGGTGCTGGAGATGGTTATGACGCTGGGCTCTTAGCAGGACTCGTCAACCAGTTACCACTTCAGGAAGCGGTCTTATGGGGCACTGCTGTTGCGTCATTGGTAATAACGAAAATGGGTGCTATGACTGCACTTCCAACAAAAGCAGAACTAGCGACGTTCTTGAAAAACTTCGAGAAACCTGAAGGCTAAGCGACGCAGTACCGGTACACTTCATGGTTTCCCGCGGTTTCAGATTTTGCACGAACAATCCGAATCACATCACCTGGTCTGGCACCAATGGCCTTGGCAGCAGGGTCACCGGCTTTGATTTTCGGTAGTTTCTCTCGATGAACTCCGTATTTCTTCTCAATCTCTACGATTTCTTTTTCCGTAATGATGTCATGTTCCGGCACCAAGTCATGAAGGAACAAATCAATTGAGAGAAACCGATGATGTAGCAATTCAACATCCATTTCTTTGGCTTCACGTCGCGCTGCGTAGGTATATCGTTCGCCACCGATGATAATGGCGTGTGTAAATTCGCCATTATCTCGTTCTTTTATAGTATTTCGAAGAATTTCAACGCCCACTGTTGGGGTATCAAGAATAACGCGTACGAGGAGAGTATCTTTGGGCTTCTTAGTAGATTTAGCGTGAACATCAACAACGTCTTCTTTTTCGCCTTCGACACGTTTGGTGATTTCATACCCACGCCGTTCAATAAGCCGCTTAAGATAACTGAACTGTTTATCTGTTAACACAACTCTCACCATGAACTACGTTATGGATTTCCCGCGCTCGCTTCGCGACAGTAGGTAAACAACTTATAAACATTTGTGTCCTCTCGGTTTCTTTCCCATTATCTGGGAAGGGAAATCAAGGTTTTCCGGACCTTATCTGGATCAATCTGTGATGAAAGAATCTCGATTTCCCGCTTAGACGGGGCTGCTGTTTCTACAATCTTTGCAGGGATTTTGAATTGAAATCCGGTCCTTTCCTGAACATCCTGCAATCTTATGCCAGGATGAACGGATTGGAGGGCAATCCGCTTTGAACTCCGATCAAACTGAAAGACACAAAGGTCAGTTACAATAATATCGGGTCCCCCATGACGTGAACCTTTAGCTACAGGAATCCAGCCGGGACTTGTAATGAATGGAAGTTCATTAACTAGGTTTTTCTGGCTATGATTTGGTCGCCATGAAATGACGCGACGGAAACTTCGAATCATAAGGGGACCTCCTGCTCCACCAGGTAACCGGACCTTGGGCCGATGCGGGTCTGAGCCAATAATGCTCATGTTCAAACTACCAAATTGGTCAATCTGGACTCCACCTAAAAAAGCCACATCCATACGTCCCTTGTTCGCTAAATCGAATATTTCGGGAAAGGTAATGGCATTTTCACATCTATCAAAAAGATGGGGATCACCAGTGGAGTAGGGCACAAATTGGGGCTTTGGGTTAATAGTGCCGAGGATGGTGAAATACAATAAATCAGGAGCATGTGTTGCCCGCGCCAACAATGTAGCTAGCATTTGGACTGGGCTAGCCACTCCAGTGAAAACCCGTTCTCCATTTTTAAGCTGGCGGGCAAGCGTCGATATGATGAGTTCATCAAAGGAGTAGTCTTTTGCAGCTGTGCTCATCTAGTTCCCCCCGAATTTGTTTCTGAGGTGGTTTTCCAAGAGGGCGGAAGTCCGATTTTTTCAAGAAAGGCTGTATGGTCTGGACATTCCATAATATAGGTCTGCATATATTGGGTGAATTGTTCCTTAGTTTGGGCTTGTTCTTGGTAGTAAGTCATGTGAGTTATATTGATTTCATATCGTCGATTTAGAGCTGTGGGAGTTGCTCCATATGGAACATGGGCAATTGCATCAACCAAAAAATGGGGGATGGTAATCGCTCTAGGGCTGAAAGTGCCTGGTTCAACGATTTCTTCAACGGTTACTAGCACCCTCTTACATGCTTGGGCTGTTGTTAAAGTGAAGCTAGGCCAGGGTTCATCAAGAACTATGTTTCCTTTGGTGTCCGCCATATGTGCGTGAAGCAACAAGACATCAGGGCACAGAGCTGGAACTGTAATGACGGTTTCTGTTGAATCGTAAGGTGAGGGCAAAATGCGATAGTCCTCACGGATTGAAAGCAAATCCGACCCTCTAAAATCTGGTAATGGGATGAAGGGAATGCCATACGCTCCCGCACGAAGAGCCATACAAATCGCATAACCCATACTCTCTTTCACACGAATCGTTCCCCTTTCAGCCGCCTCTCGGAAACGGCGCATCG
>JBHLPI010000135.1:0-4821 GCA_048939595.1 Promethearchaeota archaeon
TGTGAAGAACCGGAACCAGTTAGCACGTACCATACAACAACAAGCTGGACTTCAACCTGTACTGTGTATTCTTCACCACCCGTATACAAGATAAGCTCTCCCTTGAAAGTTTCATTCCAGCTAGCTCCTTCCGTGAGTGACAGCGATTCTTGAGGCGTCCATCTGTGTGATGTGGCAGCATCCGTTTCCTCGAGTCGAACCTCAGTAACATTGACAGCAACTGCATTGAAAGGTTCGCTCTGATTTAGTAAAAGGACCTCTACATCGACCCAAAAGGACAAACGATCATTTGTATAAACGTGATCCGGTCCCTGCGCCGATACGGCCACGGTCGCCCCATGCTCCGACAACGTTCCCTGAGCATTCCACAGTGCCACAGAACCACCGAAAGGAACTGCTGCAAAGAAAGTAACAAGAAGCCAAAAACCAAAAGCTACTAGCATGAACCAACTGCGCCTATACACCCCAAATCACATCCACGACGACCATTCCAAGAAAAAAGATTCATGAACCGTATATAATGTCATCGTAGGCGGCAGAAACCAGCACCCAACCCTACCTACAACTTAAAACAGCACAAAAAGGGTTACGCGTCGAAGTTCGAAATCACTGTGTGATTTCATCCAGATGGTTCAACACTTCAACTCGATTAATTTGGTTTAAGTTAGTCGCAAATTTATCAAGATACTGAGAAGAGGAAAAAAGTACAAATAAATGATAAGCGCAATGGTAATAACATCAACTCTGAGGGAAAGGTCGCATTGAAACGCAATGCAATGGCAATCACCTTACTCCTAATCGCATTAATGATGGCTATTCCGCCCATCCGGGCAGATTGGGTATTCGTCACCAATACCTACGATGGCACCTTCGTCATCGATCCTGGGAGCTGGTATGCACTTTATGCGTATCGTACAGAAGGTTACAAATCTGAATTCGCCTTACAAGTCACAGCAAGCGGAAACAGCGAAATCGATTTCTTCATCTGCGATGCCGGAAACTATTCACTTTGGAGCGACGGCTATACTGCAACTGTCTACAAACTCCATGAAAACATAGTTAGTTACGGTAGCCACTTTGTCTATCCTTATAGCGACGACTGGTATTTCGTCTTCTCCAACACCTTCAGCCTTTTCACCTCCAAAACCGTCCAATTCACCAATGATCTTTACCAATGGGTAACACCCACTACACCCCCAACACTCCCCACCATACCAAGTTTCTACCCCCTAATGATGCTAAGCTTCGGCATAATAGTCGTAGTCATTATCGGCGTCGCTGCCATCGTCATCGCACGTGATGCCACCCGCAAACCCGCCATACCCACTCCACCACCCTTAACTCAACGCCACTGCACCAACTGTGGCACCCCACTTACCGGCAACGAAACCTACTGCGGCGAATGTGGAGCCCAACTACGCCAACAAAACGACTAATCCTCGAAGTTCTGAATCCCGGGTTGTAGTTTCCGGGTGGCTTACTCTGTAATTCGGAACATTCTTCTTAATGAAAGAGTATCGTCAATCATGGAAAGATGGAAAACCCCCTTGAAGGATGACCGAGAAGTCGTCATTCGATTCCTCACTCCCGATGACCAAGACCACCTATACGCCATGTTTGCGTCCATGTCTGAGGAAGCCTTACAATGGAGTATGGCGCCATATTCCGAAAAGGTGATTGAACGCTGGATCAACAACTACAAGCATCTCATACCGCTCGTTGCTGAATTCCACAACCGAATCATCGGGTACTCCGCCATCTTCAAGAACCCACACCCACGCATGAAAGGCATTGCCGATATTGGATGCTACCTACACCAAGACTTCCACGGAATCGGGCTGGGCACCGCGATGACCCAACACCTCCTTGAATTAGTGAAAGACCATGATGTCCACCGATTGAGCGCACTAGTGGTTGAAGAAAACAACGCGTCAATCCAGCTGTACAAAAAATTCGGATTTACCATCGAAGGAACCCAGCGTGACGCCTACTATGGCAACGATGACCAATACCATAACATCCTCATCATGGGCAAAATTCTGTAACAGCCACTCACCCTGCAAAGTTCTGAATCGCCTGCATCAACTCACCCTGATGATTCAACACCTGCACCCACATCGTCATCTGCCTAATCTCTCTCTTCACGGCAAAAGACATGCAGAAATAATCCATAAAAGGAATTCAGCTCGAATCAGAAATCCAGCCTATACAATTATTGCTTTAAGCTAGTAATACATCTAAAATCTTGGAGTGGATGATGAGAAAGTATCAAGTTACAAAGACCCACTACCTCATTCTCCAAGCGTTCCTCTTCTGTGGATTAGGTTGCCTTCTAATTGGTGCAGGGATGGTCTTCCCTTTCAGCTACTTTCGTTATCGATCATACAGTTGGCCCCCTGAGCGTTTTTACATTGTTACGCAGTTCTCGGGTCAAGTAACGAATGAGACACCCGTGGTGTATCATTTTCTCCCCGAATATGGATCTGATGTAGAAGCGCTTGAAATTCGGGATTTTTACACCAACGGCGATCCCGTGAATTTACTAATTTCAAGTTCCGATGAGTTAATCGAGAGCTACTACAATTTTTCAAATACTTCCGAGAACCCTCTAAACCTATTCTTTAATGATACAATTCCCATTATGCTTCGAGTAGAATATAATAACACACCTGCAACCTTTTCAAGCTGGTTATTCCTCCGATTTCTTATTCCTCCACCAGTAGCAAGCATTGTCCCAGATTATACACCGATTATCATGACAGGCGTTCTGTTGATTTTTGGATTTATTTTGTTGATACTTGGATCGTGGCGATGGTTGCAAATCCCCCTCTCAGGAAATAAACCGGTATAGAATAAAAAAGTGAAGAAGATGAACAAAGCATCCAACAAACAGAATATCGCAGTCTACTTGAACGGTGTACTCATTTTGGGATGCATTGGAATGCTCCTTATCGGAGTGAGTAGCACTCTTTTAGCAATGTATCCAGCTGCCTATTACAACGTCACCCTCAGAACAGAACTCGGACAAGTTTCCGACAAAGTAACGGCGACTCATCCCATTCACAATGTTTCTTTTAGAATATATGGCACTGCTCAAGTCGAAATCGAATTCTTTACAACAAATGAGACACCAGTAACGCTTCGGATCTATACCTATAATTTATCGTTCTCTTACACACTTGCCCATCAATCTAGCAACCTGACCGAATACGAAGGCCTTCATATAGACGCCCAGCATAATGTCACCATAGAAGTCCACCGCGAAACCTCAAACGCTCTATTCACCTACTGGGTAAACATGTACCAACACATTCCACTGGTCGCAAACACCCTACCTGTCCGCTTGAGTTACTACAGTATACTGCTTCTCGCTATCGGAACCTTCATCCTCATCACAAGTCTCGCGTTACTAAGACAAGGCTTGAGAAAGACATAACCCAAGCCAAACAAAAAACAACAGGTTACTATGCATCAAAATTTTGAATGACCCGAGTAATGCCAAGATGATTTAGCTCTTTTATCCGCATCACAAAATGCCTACCCACTACATGAACTACACAGGAAAGAATGATTCTCCGAAGATTTAAAGCTGAATATCAGCACTTCTAGCTTGTTGGAGGGTAGTGCAAGGTAGCTTGACCATTTTTTGTTGGATGTGATTCCTTGGAGGCAGAATGTTGGAATTGTGGCGAACGTATAGACTATTCCAAGAATCAATTCTGTCCTCATTGCAATATCCAATTACCCCGATTTATGACGAGAATCATCCTCTATGATTCCGCGCGACCTCCTTCAAAGCCCCATCCCGATCCAATTAAGCGCCTCGAAGGCCAGCTAGCGAAGCGATTTCGGGAGTATCTAATCAAGGAACTGCCAATACCCGCCGAAGCACCAGAAGAACCCCGAATGCCCTCCCCTCCACGACTGGTGCCTTCGCTTAAACCTGTCGCGGTTGGTACGCCTTTAGCGGGTATGATCCATCATGTCTACATCTTCGACGAACACGACGGTATCGTTGTCAACGAGGAATTCTGGCAAATACCCGTTGATGAAAAACAAATCACCGAATTCGCTCAACGCATCAAGGCAGTGCGAGATACGCTCATCGAGGAATCAAACACCACAAAACTGATCGGAAAACCTTTAGAAAAAGGTCAAGCCATTTTAATTGCTGATAATCTCGCAGATGATGACACTCTACGCGAGAAACTTGACTATGTCACAAACGAATATCTTCGCGTCATCAGCAACGAAGTCGAATACAGTGACTTCATAAAAAAAATCGACATCTACGTCACAATTGTCCTTCCTCGAATCAGCATTATTGGCTACAGCGGTGTCGGAAAAGACGATATTCTTGCACTCTTTTATGGGAGAACCACACCCCCTGAACACGACCCAACCATAGCAATCGGCGTTGATCAAATCGCGGGAGCTCGCATAGGTACATTATTGATCACCGCATGGGATTTCACCGGACAAGATCGGTTCCGCAAGCTCTGGGAGCTTTACTTCCGCGGCAGCGCAGCTATAATCATTGTCACTGATTCGACCATAGAAAATGTATTGAACAGCAAAAACATCATCGACCTAATACGCCGAAAAGACATCACCGCCGGAGTCTTAGCTATTGCCAACAAACAAGAACAACCCAACGCCCTAACCCCTCAACTTATAGAGCACATCCTCGGAATCAAAACGATTGGACTCACAGAACCCCAAGTCAAATCTGGAGACCCAACCATAGCCCTCAAAATCCTCTCGGAAGCCATGAAACTAGCCAAAGAACCAGAACCAAAATACACAGGACCAAAACCCGAA
>JBHLPI010000136.1:0-4779 GCA_048939595.1 Promethearchaeota archaeon
AAAAATGATTGAATATACGACCAGAGGTATCACTTCAATGAATGCTCCCTCGAGAACCGCTGCAAAGGTAAAAAGACCTCCAAGAACTCCAAGAAGAATTGGTACAAAACGGAAATCGTCGATCTCGATAATTGCGACCGCAATAATGAGGATGATTAGTCCAATTATCAAATTCATTTCTCCCACCTCCGGGCATAGTATTTCTGAGTGTGAGTATTCAAATCATAACTGTATTTTCTTCTACACTCCATACACAGATTCTCGTATTTTGTGATATCCTCGGCAACCTCCTCTCTTATCGAAGGATCGATGTTGGCCATTATCCGTTCCTTGATTTTGTCAAGATGTTTACGTGTGGATACCGCTGAACCACAACGTGTACAACGGACTAACTCAAAGTCAATCGAAATCTCTGCTTGTTTCTTATCATCAGTGGCCAGTTCGAATTGCTCAGTGAGGGCGACCCCATCTTCTGGGCAGATATCCTCGCAGCGACCACAAAACACACATCGTGGATAAAAGATAGTTAGTGTCCGTGTTTCACCTTCATCCTTCATCGAAATTGCATTTGCTGAACAGCACACCGCGCACGCTCCACACCCGATGCACTTCTCATCACTGAACTGGGGAAGACCCCGAAGACCTGGTGGCACGTGGCTAGGGGGACCATGGGGATACTTGGTGGTGGCTGGCTTGAAGAGTGCTTTTAAGGCTTCTTTGATTGCAGTAATTTTTACCATTTTAGAATCCCACCAGCACGCGGATCAGAGAAAAGAGAGCAAAAGCTAGGCACACAGTCAAAAACCACTTGAAGACATGACCAATCCGGTAACGTGCGTTAGCAACATGTACAATCGTCATGAGAACGACAATGAAGAGGCATTTCACCAGAAAGACAATGAGGTCAAATGGGAAAACGAAACCCACGCCTCCACCCAAATACAGGTCGACAAACAGGGCAGTAAAGACATAGAATCGAAAGAGCCGTGCAAGTTCAAAGATGCCGAGTAGTGGACCCCCATACTCAGTGAGAGGTCCTGCGAAGATTTCCTGCTCCGCTTCAGGGATATCCCCAAAAGGCCGCATCCATGATTTCGTCAATAATGCCAAAAAAAGAGCCACTGCCGCTAGCGGATAATGGAATAAAAACCAGTTTGGCAGAATCCAGATGAACGTGCCCTGTTGAGCTGCAATGACCTCAGTGATGGCTAATGAAAAGCCAAACCCCCCACGTGCAAGGGCAAGAGACGGAATGAGCAATGCAATAGCCAGTGGAAGTTCCACACTAAGAATCATTGCTACTTCGCGACTTGCCCCGATTTTTCCCCAGGTAGAACCTGAGGCCCATCCAGCAATAACGAAGGCTAGAGAAAACATGACGGAAAAGTACAGAATCACAATGAGATCGAAGGCGAGAGGGCCGGGCCAGAACGGAGTTCCTGGGGGTATCATAAAACTCAGGGTGAGGATTGCACTCAATGCAAGAAGGGGTGAAAGGATGTAAAGGAATTTGTTTGCTAGTGCGGGGATAAAACGTTCTTTTCCGAAGAGCTTGATGATATCAGCAATAGGTTGATAGGCAGGTGGTCCTTTTCGGGCCTGTAACCGAGCAGATAGTTTCCTGAAGACCCAAGCTGCTCCCCAACTGAAGAAGAAAGCGAGTCCGATCGCTGTGAAATACAGTAGAATAATGAACAAATAGTCAATTATTATTTGCATTATATCCACCCCAAGAAAACCAGCGAAAGAAGTAACAGGGCAAAGAAAACAAACCATAGAACATACATGTTCACTAACCCAGTGTGCGTATGTCTAACAGTGTTCAACAGCGGTTTGAAAGGATGTGAAAACACTGTGGATGCGGGTCGTGCTTCATCCACTTTCAAATAGGGATCTTTGAGAGTGCCTCCAGTAAAAGGCATGGTTTTGTCATCAGCTTCTGTTGGCTGAACTCCCCATTTGATTCGGTAGAGGAGGTATCCCACTATAAGCCCAATGAAAAGTAAGGTTGCTAGTAAGAATAGATCCAAAGACACCCAAAATAACGGATTCACTGGAGGCGGTATTGCCATTGGTAGAAGGATTGAGGTTGCGGGCCAAATTACCCAAGTTAGTGCTATCTGTGGAAGAATCCCGAATAGAATACACCCTGCTGCTAATATCAACGATGGTGCTACCATGCTTTTTGGTGCGGGATGAATCTTTGCATAAGTACCTGGTGAATTTCCAAGGAAGACGGAGCATAACAACCTAAGAAAGACCGCGAAGGTCAATGCTGAGGTGAAAATGGCAATCAACGCAAAGGCGGGTTGCCCGGCAGCTATGCACGCGTTATAGATCATCCATTTGCTGATGAACCCATTTAATAGTGGAACACCAGCGATTGCTAGCGATCCAATAAGCATCACATAACCGGTAGTGGGCATCGCTTTGAGTAATCCACCTAGCTTGTTGATGTCTCGGGTTCCCGTTTCATGTTCAATTGCCCCAGCACTGAAAAAGAGGACTGATTTAAAGAGACTGTGATTAAGAAGATGGAAGAGCGCTGCGGTGATTGCTCCAGCAGCTACGACAAGCCAGAGAGGATCCGCTAAGAGGCTGTAGTAGGTGATCGCTAATCCGCCAATTCCTAATCCCAAGATGATATAACCCATTTGGCTGACGCTGTCAAAGGCAAGGAGGCGTTTCAAGTCATCTTGGGCAAAGGCGATGATCACGCAGATGAGCATCGTAAGAACGCCTAGACTGCAAATTACTATCCAGAAGGTTACACTGACGAACAAGGAATAGAAGAAGAGGAGGATTAGAAAGGCAGGCATCCCAGCCACTTTGATCATCATGGCATGTAGCAGGGTGCTAATTGATGCGGGTGCTACTGTGGACGCATCCGGAAGCCAGGTGTGAATTGGGAAGGAGGGAACCTTTACCAAGAATCCAAGAAATATGAGAAACAACGATAATTTTCCAATGAAACCGGTCAGTAATCCAGAGGAAAGAAGAAGCTCAATGCTAAATACGCCTATTCCTGCAAATCCAAAGGTTTGTGCCTCTTGGTAAATCAATCCGAGTCCAACAACTACGAAAACTGAGGCAAAAATCTGAATGATGAGATATTTCAGCCCCCCCTCCAAGGATGAGGATTTCAAATGATGAGCGATGAGGAAGGTTGAGGTTATGGTCGCTAGTTCTGCAAACACGAAGATCCAAAACAGGTTCCAACTATAGGCCATGCCAACAAGACTACCAACAGTCAAGAGCACAAAGACACTGTAGGAACTCCTTCGCTGTTCGATGTATCGAATGGAGTATATGACCACAAAGAACCCGATGAAGGTGGCGATTAATGCGATTAGGTTCGTGTATCCATTAACTGTGAAGTTGAGCCCCAAAATACCAGGTAAAGTAATCCAAAGAGGAAACAGAAAATTCAGAATGACGGCCAGTAGCGCAAATCCTGTTGCTAGTACCGTTATGACATCGTTCGCCCGTTTGATCTTCGTACCAAGAAGTGCGAGGGCAGCAGCAATGTATAGGACGATGACAATAACTGCAGGATCAATCATTGTGACTTCATCTGAATAGTTTGTATAGGTCTCGAATTTTGACGGTCTGTTGTGTCCTAGTAATTTGATTAGCTACGGTACAGAAACGATCCGTGCACGCCATACAAGGATCAACTGATGCAACAGTAATCGGTACATCTGCCAGCGCCTCTCCGGGGAGCATGAATAGTAACGCAAAATCATTTAGATAGGAGGGTGTTCGGACTCGTGCTCGCTCAGGGATATTGGTTCCATTAGAAACGAGATAATACAGCAGTTCACCACGGGGGGCTTCGACCCGGCCCACAGCCTCTCCCGGAGGAAACTCATTCACTTCTGCACGGATGGGTCCACTAGTGGTTTTAAGCTTATCTAAACAGAATTGGCTTATTTTTACGGATTCCACGAGTTCACCTAAACGAACCAGTGCCATTGAAAGGATGTCGCCATCGTCTGCTGTTATAACATCAAAGGGAATCTCATCATAGGCGGCATATGGATCATCTTTGCGCACATCGATTTTCATCCCTGTTGCTCGAGCAACGGGGCCAACCACACTGATCTTTCTTGCAATCTCTTTATCGAGGGTACCAATCCCTTTTGTACGCGCCCGTATGCCACCATCCTCCAAAACGGCTTTAGTCGCTGTTTCCGTCGCTTTTTGGAGCACTTTGAGCTTTCCTTCGATTTTGGGAATCATGTCCTTTTCGATGTCTTTGCGTACTCCACCGATAGCATTCATCGCATAATGTTGGCGGTTGCCAGAAATCGCTTCGAGGACATCAAGGACATGTTCTCGGTCCCGCCAAATCAGCATGAAAAGGGTTTTGAAGCCAATGAGTTCCATTCCGACGCCCGCCCACAATAGGTGGCTATGTATTCTTTCTAGTTCGGCGATGAGAGTACGGATATATCGGGCTCGATCTGGAAGCTCAATTCCTCCGAGCATCTCTGCGGTTTGAGTATAGGCGGTTGTATGAGCGGCGCTACAAATGCCGCAGACCCGTTCAAAAAGGTAAATGTTCTGATGATAACTGCGGGATTCTGCAAGTTTCATGATGCCGCGATAATTATACCCGAGTTTCAGATCCACTTCCAGAACCCTTTCGCCTTCAACTTTCAATTTGAAGTATTCACCTTCAAGGAGTGCTGGATGGAAAGGACCCAGGGGTACGATGTATTCGGGAGCCGTGACTTCATCGATTTGCATTGGGATGGTTTTCTTCTTTGGTTTCTT
>JBHLPI010000005.1:0-50003 GCA_048939595.1 Promethearchaeota archaeon
GTGACTTGGAAAGTCATCGCGCAAGGTAATTGATCCTGTGATTCCGTACCGCTCTCATTTGTTTCAATATCTAAAACGAGGGGACTCGCGATGATGTTCGTGAAGTTGACCATAATATAGGAATTCCAATCAGGGGGCATGTCAACCGTGAAATCGTTGGTGTCATTTGTGGGAGTGCTCACGGAGAGTGTTTTGTTATATGTGGCTAAAATATTGGCTGTACTACCTGTTCCGGCATAGGTTCCCACCGGGTAACTAGCATACGGTGGTGGAGGTGAAGTCTCAGATATCTTACTCTTCACAGTAGGCGCAAAAGGAGTTTGCTGAGATGGTAAATTGACTAGAATAGGAATGACGAGGACGACGATGAGGGTGACTATTGTCCATGGACGTCGTGCCACCGTATTTTCACCAACTAGTGTCTTTTCTAACCCACTTCTTCAACTACGACCGGTGCCAGAGGACTTTTAGTTCTTTCTTTAGAAACTCGCTTTGCCAAAAGCATCTGCGATTTTCTCATAGCAAAGTAACAGGGATTTAGTCGGTGCTATTCGAGAGTCACAGCTAAATAGTATTTGCAGGGTACCAATTCACAGTCAGAAGGGATGCCTTGTGATCACATTTGAAGACTTCAAAAAACTCGATTTCCGTGTTGCAACTGTAACTAAATCTGAAAAGGTCCCCGGTACCAAGAATCTACTTAAGCTTCAAATCGATCTGGGTAAACTGGGAACACGCCAAATCGTGACAGGATTAGCCCAATATTACTCAGCAGAATCCCTGGTCAACCAGCAGCTTATCGTCTTGGTAAATCTCAAACCTGCAGTGTTCCGAGGCGAAAAATCTGAGGGGATGCTGCTAGCTGCTGAAGTCGGGAAACAAGGAGATCCCGAATACCAGGTCGTGCTGGTCAAACCTGAGAAGGATTTACCACCGGGCACACCTGTCCATTAGCTCTTATATGGGATTAAACGAACATCCCACCAGCACCACGATCATTTTCCCGTTCTTGTTGCCGTTCAATAAGTTGTTTGATTTCTTTCTCAATGGCTTCAGCATCGGCCATGAGCTCTTCGATGTCAATATTCATGTCATAGAGCTGATTAAACACATCAATGGCAATACTTGCAGCTCGTGGATCTGGGCGCCCGCGTTCAGCGTACGGGAGAATTGCTACGGCTGGGAAGTTGTGAATCTGGAAATTTGCTAGCATAAGAGCTAGTGGTCCGTATATTCCACGACCTTCCTCAAGGACAGGTAATTCATGTTTCTTAGCGATGCTATTATAAGCTGAGGTGTAGGCGCTTCGATATCGGTCATCACCTTCAGCGAATTGCATATCCAAGCCACCAAGTAAGATGGCTTCTTTGAACTCCTTATCCACACACCAATTCGCCACAGTCTCGGTAAAGGGTGACCATTCGGCACGATGGGGTTGTAGACGCGCGAAGAGAAGAATGAACCGGTCATCATATTCATATAATTCGATGGGCATCAGAAGCCGGTTACCACCGATGAAGACGTGGGGAGGAACTAACGGGCTCATTATCGACCCGATTGGACGTGCGCTATCCTGTCCTGCTAAATGGCGGAGGACAATGTATCCTGTTTCTCCCAAGGCACTGTGAAATCCAGAAACTAAGATTTTATTTTTTAATTTCACATCGGGGTCATGTAAAATGATTTGAATTTCTTCTGAATATTCCATTCGGAACACCATATTCGTGTAATGGATGTAGCAGCAAGATTGCAGGTTTTAAACTTTCTTTCCTGATTAGAACACACTATTTTGTGTTCTATGTCTTTGCTTCGAAATACATTTATGTTCAGGTTCAAATGGCGTGAATATAACTCCCGCCAAGAAACCCACGTCTAGGCGCAGGGGACTCGTAACAGTTTGACTGAACTCCATTTTCTAGGTGGCTGCAAAACCATAGGCAGTTCTGCATACTTGGTTAAGGAAGCTCGCTCATCAGTGCTCTGTGACTTTGGAGCTTCGTTTAATGGCAATCCCTCCTTTCCCCAACTAAGTCGTCCCCAAAACTTGATGGTCGCCTTAAGCCATGCCCATTTGGACCACAGTGGGGGTCTTCCCCTGCTTTTTGCCAGCGGTTCTGTCCCTGTATACATGACGGCTATAACCCGCGATTTAATCCGGATTCTCCTTAAGGATATGATTCGACTTAGCAACTATTTCTTGCCTTTTGAAAAAGAAGAACTGGATCGATTAATGCGACGAAGTCGGATAGTAAATTATAGAGAACCCATTGAACTCAAAGATGGTGTCACTGTAACCTTTCATGATGCTGGGCACATCCCGGGCAGTGCTGCAATCCAAGTCGAAACACCCCATCATGACATCCTCTATACAGGGGACATCAACACCATCGACACACAGATGCTTAAAGGGGCTCGAATCCCCAAGAACACGTTTGACACCCTTATTATGGAGAGCACCTACGCTCTAACGGTACATGAAGACCGGCAAAAAATCGAAGAGGATTTCATAACTGCGGCAGAAGAGACGATTGAAAATGGGGGAACCGTACTTGTACCCGCTTTTGCGGTTGCCCGGGCTCAAGAAATCCTCTGTGTTCTGACCAAACATCGAGTAGATTTTCCCATTTACATGGACGGAATGGCACGGGATGCTGCTCGGGTTTTCCTTCGCCATCCTCACTTTTTTAGAAATTTCAAACTTCTGAAACGCGCCCTAGCAAACACACAATGGATTCGGAGTCATCGCCAACGCGAAGGCCTTACGAAGAATCCGGGATTGATTGTGGCTCCTGCGGGGATGCTTCGAGGTGGAACCGCCGCCAAGTACCTTGGCGAAATAATGAATAATCCGAAGAACGCCGTACTTCTCGTCGGGTATCAGATCCCTGGAACCCCTGGTCGCGAACTTCTTGACAACGGTCAATATGATAGCGGGAACGGAGCAACACGCGTCAAAGCCAGATATCAGCTCTTTGATTTCTCTTCCCATGCAGGTCAGGACCAGTTACTCGAACTAGGTTCGTCTTTTCGAAATCTTGAAGAACTATATACTGTTCATGGCGAAGCTAAAGCCTGTGAATATCTTGCAACGACTTTGCACAAAACAAATGGCATAAATGCTCATGTTGCTGAGACAGGGCAACAAATTCAATTACCCAAAACAAGGTGAACCATCATGGCTGACGAAATGCCCGTAATTTCTGGAGATCGCAGCACAATTCTCGGAAACCTCCTCACCTCGATAATTACTGCTGCTTTGTTAGGAATTATTGTCTTCTTATCCGGTTTTCGCTTATACGCTGAACCTATTCCTGAATCGGAATTTGGAATTTTTGCTGCCATTGGCAACGCCATTCTCTTCGTTGTATTAGCCACAGTAGGCGCTACCTTGGTTTTATTACTTCTCAAATATGGGCGAGAACGCTTCTTACGCTACATGTTGATTGGAGCCTTTGTATTCATTAGCATTATCGTCGCATTGTATTTCGGCTACATGTACGTGGTTGTTTTCCAATTCGTTGATCCGATTCTAGCTTCTCTCATCTTAATTGCGCTAACTCTGAACATAGTCATGGCTTTCATTACAGTTGATGAAGATAATCGGATGAAAAATGGGGGGCTACTCATTTTTGGTGCAGCAATTGGAGCATTTCTAGGAGTAGTGCTTCCAGTTTGGACCAGCGTTTTGTTACTAATCGGGTTGGCTATTTACGATTACCTCTCCGTGAAAAAAGGGCCAATTCGACGAATCGTTGAACTCACCGAAGATGATCCCGACAAGCTTGGCGCACTAGCTGTGTCAACCGCTGAATGGGATATCGGCCTTGGGGATGTTGCCTTTTATGGAATGATGACGGTCTTAGCGTTGGTAAACTTTGGCTTCCTTCCTGCAATCCTGGCTGTAATCGGTATTATCGCTGGCTTTCTTATTACCCTTAAACTCTTAGAAAAGCGGGGAATCATGGCAGGACTCCCAATTCCTGTGTCTTTAGGTCTTATCGGCATAGCCCTTGGGTTTCTAATTCGCTGGCTTTTGCCTATTATTCCTTGAGGAAAGGTCTTGGAAAGAATTAGACATCCACAACGGGAAGTTTCATGCCCGTAAGTAACCTTTCTGCAGTTCCTGGGTCACAAACATAGGTATAGAGGTAGCTCGGGGTTCGAAGCTTCAGCTTTACTGTATCTCGAAGGCGTTTTACGCGCACCTCACTAGCGCGTTCAACGATTTCGAGGAATTCTTCTTCAGTCTGAATTTCGCGAGGCATCTAGATTCACCATAAGGGCTTGCTACGAGGCAGAATCACAACTTAAAAGCATTGTGATACTCCCGACCGTCCAGTGGCCTGCCTAGTCCATTGATAGGAATGGTTGGTGGGCCGGGCGTGAATTGAACACGCGACCTCCGCCGTTTCCTCGCATCCAGCCATATTGGGCTAAATCCTGTGAGAGCGGCATCATACCACTAGACTACCGGCCCTACGAGGTGTACGACTACCTGATGAGTTCACGTCGTTTGGGTCGTAGATTCTTACGGCGGCACCGACGACACTTGGTGGCTTTGAAAGGATTCTTGGCTCCACAATCACGACAGATGCTAACGTAGAGAAGATGTCGAAGTGCAATACGGCGTTTTTCTGGATCAGCGACTGGCATCGTATTCACCTAACGGTGGTGCGGATTCCTTTGCTTCCTTAAAAGGATATCGCGCCACTTAGAGGATTTTCTGAAGTGTTTCATCAACATCAATCGGGCGATCGATGACTGTTACTCCCGCTTTTCTTAGTGCGTTAATTTTCCCATCCGCGGTTCCCGTCTTCCCGCTCACAATAGCACCAGCATGACCCATGCGTTTGCCCTTTGGAGCGGTGCGTCCTGCAATGTAAGCTATCACCGGTTTTGTCACGTGTTCTTTGATATGGGTCGCGGCTTCTTCTTCCGCGCTTCCTCCAATTTCGCCGATGAGTACAGTGGCTTTGGTTTCGTTGTCTTTTTCAAAGAGTTCGAGGGCGTCGATAAAGGACATACCTACGATGGGATCTCCACCAAGCCCAATTGCCGTTGATTGTCCAAAGCCCGCATCAGTGAGGCTGGCGGCGACTTCATAGGTGAGAGTGCCACTACGGGAGATGAGTCCAACATTGCCTGGCTTAAAGACGTGAGCGGGCATGATTCCGAGTTTACATTTACCCGGCGAGATGATACCTGGCGTATTAGGTCCGATGATATAACTGCCCTGGCGTCGTGCAAGCTCTATGAAGCGCATCTCATCATGAACTGGGATATGCTCTGTAATAACGGTGACCACCGAAATTCCAGCGTCTAACGCTTCGGTTGCTGCATCTGCGGCAAACTGGGCAGGGACAAAAATGATTGAGGCGTTCAGCTCTGGGAACTGTTGTTTGGCTTCGAAAACGCTATCGAATACAGGAAGCCCCTCAATCTCCTGTCCGGCTTTTCCTGGGGTGGTTCCAGCAAGTACGGATGATCCATACTCAAGCATAGCTTGGGTGTGAAAATGCCCTTCACGACCTGTGATTCCTTGGACGAGAATCTTTGTTGTTTTATCGATTAGAATTGTCATGTTTAATCCTCCGTGGGTGCCAGTTTTACGACTTGTTTCGCGGCTGTATCCATAGAGTCTAAGAACGGAATCTTTGCTGCCTTCAGAATTTCCGCGCCTTCTTTTTCTCGGGTTCCAATCATCCGAATCACAATTGGAACCTGTTTAGGTAATTCCTCCTGTGATTCCACGATACCTTGGGCAATTTCATCGCAACGAGTTATCCCCCCAAGAATATTAATGAAAACAGCCTTCACATCCGGATGTGATAATACGATATCTAAAGCTTGGCTCATCCGATCCGCGGTAGCGCCTCCGCCGACATCGAGGAAATTCGCTGGTGCTCCACCGTAATATTTGACGGCATCCATGGTCGCCATAACTAATCCAGCACCATTACCAATGATACCGATATTTCCTTCCAATTCTACGTAGGTCATCCCTTGCTTCTGAGCCCGTTGTTCAAGGTCTGTTTGCTCTGAAATACCAGAACTCACCCTTTCAGCCAACGACTTGTGTCGGAATAAGGAATTATCATCAACGTTGAGCCGGGCATCAGCCGCGATATACTTGCCTTCTTTTGTTACAATAAGAGGATTAATTTCTGTGAGTTCTGCATCGTTAATGAGAAATACTTGCCAAAGCATTAGCAAGAGGTTGGCAACCTTCACCATTGCTTTTCCTCCAAAGCCCGCATTCTTGGCGATATTTCGCGCTTCAAAATCCCGTAGCCCTAAAATGGGGTCAATCCAAGAGCGAGCGATTTTGTCCGGGTGCTCCTCGGCGACTTGTTCAATATCCACACCCCCCATTGCACTACAAATTACAACAGGTCGGCGTCGAGCCCGGTCAATTGTAATACCCAGGTAGATTTCTTGGTCAATATCCAGTCGTTGTTCCACAAGAACACGCTGGACTGGATAATCGTGAATAGTCATCTGTAGAAGTTCTGCCGCAATGATCTTCGCTTCTTCAGGGGTCTCGGCAATTTTGATTCCTCCCGCTTTACCTCGTCCTCCTGCAAGCACTTGGACTTTAATGACAACTGGGTGCCCAAGCTCCTTGGTAATTTGGGCTGCTTCCACTGCTGAGGCTGCAAGGCCAGAGGGTGGAAGTGGTATACCTGCTTGGCGGAATGCCTCCTTTGCTTCATATTCAAACAGTCGCAAATTAAATCACCTTTAGATTGCTTCAGGAGTCCACGTCGTGAGAATAGTATGAGTGGATGTTTCAACCACACCATCAATATCTGCGGCGCTGGAAAGAAATTCTGCTAACTCGGCACCACCTACAGAAACCACGATATCTACCGAACCGGTCACACGATGAAGGCGAATTGGGTTTAATTGTTTTATTTTCTCATACACTTCAAAACGGGATTTAGGCTCTACACGCAAAAAGACAAGTGCCTCGTCTGTGGATTTCCCTAAGAGTCGTAAGGAATCAGGTGACAAATCAATGAATCCACGTCCTGTTCGAATTAATTTCAAGCCGCGAAGCTTGCGTAAATGATTACTAAGGGCTTGACGAGTAATCTTTAGCTCCTTGGCTAGCTCTGACTGGGTGCGTGTGACTGTTTGTACAGACATCGGAATGCTAGCTTGATACAGTTTTCTAAGTATCTCAAGTTGCCTTTCTGTTAATCTGACAACCCTATCAACAAGTTCCAACTTTGTCTACACCTGCTGAGATAATGTAATGGAGAAGTGGGAACATTGCTTTTTGAGCGTTGTTCTTGTGTAAAGTAAAAAGCACAAATATGACAAGGGGCTGTATCGCCTGAAGGAAGGGAACGTTTTTTAACCTTCCAACGGTAGCCGTTCTAACGAATCGTTCCTTTCACGTTTCAAAGGTTTGATGTAGAAGGCTTAACTGTGAAATCTCCGCTTTGTGAAATTTGTCTGAAAAACTACCCACTCATTTGTGGGAACTGCCAATCCAAGATTGATGAAGGCGAAATTACTGAATTTGATGTAAAGGTCGCTCGTGCCCTCGTCAATTTAGAGGATCTCTTCCCCTCAATCAAAAACGTCACTTTCAAGCGGGTATTTCAAATCGATGGCGTCCTTATCGTATTAGTTGGGAAAGGAGATGTGCGCCGAATAATCGGGTCAAGTCGTCGAGTCCTCCGTCAGTTGGAAAACGAACTAAAGACTCAGGTACGAATTGTCGAGGAAAGCCGGAATCCTCAAGATATTTTACGGGATCTCATTCGCCCAGTAAAAATTCTGGGAGTTAACACTATCTGGTTACCGGATAATAGTTTCGAACGGATCGTTCGGATTAGCGAACGGGAACGAGAGAATATTCCTCTCACACTCAAACAGCTCGAAAATGCAATTTATGAGATGACAAATGAACGCATTCGAATCGTGTTTGATTAGAACGCACCATGTCTCAGAGCTGGGTTGGGGATTCAGGTTTGATGATTTCTCGTAAAATTACAGATGCATAACTTCCCTTAGATAGATCAAACTGAACACGAATAGGCGTGTCAGTCTTTTCCTCGAGAACAGTGATATGCAGCTTTTCCGGAGTAACTAGGAGTGGACGGAATGTGCCTCGAGAGCTGAAGGTAGGCAACTCTTTGAGCCGAAACTGACTCGCGGTAATCTGCTCCGATTCCAGAACGGAGTGATATATTGTACCCATCTCACCTTCTAATGGGACATGTTCGAAATCTGAGCCAATAATGGGAACAACCAGTTGTCTAGTTCCATTCTTGACTTCTCGTCGTATTCTAGCCAAATTCTCTTTGGTCACTGGCCGTACGGTATGAATTTCGCCTGAACGGGGCATAGTGTAATCTCCGAAGACTGGATCTCGTAAAGAGATATTTTTGCGCGCCCGTTCACTTATGGCTAGATTGAAGAGATAGGATTGGTAGGCATGGATATAGAGTCGAACTAGATCTTTCGGTAATACTCGCAAACTTTCCTTGAATTTACCTGGATGTTTATTCAAGTAATGAGTGATGGCTCTCTCATAGGTTCCTTGAGGTGTATATTCTTTGACGAACCCTTCTTCAGCCTCATTGTCTGAATCATCAGTCGCATCTAGGAGAATACGAATCGCCTGCTCGAAGTGCCCTAAAACTAGTTCCTTTCCGACAAGATGGGTATTAGGTTGCACGATGCCAAAGCGTTGGGGACCAAAGAAGTTGAGCGTTCCACCGATTTGAGCAATCTCCTGCTGAATTTGACTCACACGCAGCCTTGTCTCTTCAGCTGGCAGAGCAATATCTCGAACAAGAATGGTAAACCGGTTACCCTTCAATGCACCTGGCACAATAGGTTTGGCCACACGATGAGGATGTAAAATCATATACTGTGGGTTATCTCGACCAACCAAATCCTGGGGTGGTCCCCGATAAGAAACTCGCTGAGATGTCACTGCACGTCGGTCTTTAATCCCCGCATACGAAAAGCGCTTGTAACTGGTCCCAACCGCTTTACTAAGTAGGCGGATGGCCTGAATTGAATCAATATTTCTTTTAACCAGAAAGAATGCCGTCAGTTTTCCAGATTGATCCGGATAGACTTTATCTGAGACTTCTAATGGTGCAATTGAGCCATCGGGTCCTATTTCTTGAACAATAAAATCCTCAGGCGTTTTTCTCAAGCGACCTCCAGTACCTGGTGCCTGTGTGGTGAACACCTTCATTCCAATCAGGTTATCGTATTCTCGGGCTTGCACGCACTCCCTCCATCATATCATAATAATTGCAAATCGCCCGTAATAGTATCGACGGATTTTGTTGCAGCTGGACCAATCCCCAGCGCAGTAATGGTTCCTGGTGGTAACTCCGTTAGCCCCCGGTCGCGCACTAAATATACAGGGAGCCCTGCCCGTTGGGCCTTTTCCTGGAGGGCAAGGATGTCAGCTTCGTTTGTTACCTTCACTGCGACCTTTTTCTGCCCCTCCCATAACCATTTCCGCCAAGAAGTGGGGGCATGTTTTCGAGCTTCCTCGGCTGAAGATACCGCTGCATGAGCCGTTTGGACAGCCATCTTTCCCCGACTCATTTTCAAATCTGTTCGAATGACCAAGACCTGTTTGTACTCGAAATCATCGGCGGCTTTTTTCACTGGATTCATATCTTCCATCTCAGCGCATCCCACCGTAAAATCCCTTAAGTACTTAGTCATCATGTCATGGCATATCTGCGTTTTCATTTGCCCTAGTCTTAAAATCAAGGTGTTGTCTGATATTCTTCAATATCTGAAATGAGCCCGTGAGCGCGATGGATGCTGAGATTGTCGTAATTGGTGCTGGTCCAGCAGGGAGTCTTGCCGCGCGACAACTTGCCCGAAAAGGCCGCTCTGTGATGCTCCTCGAAGAACATGACCAAATAGGTAAGCCAGTACACTGTGCAGGACTCATTGGTATTGAGGGATTAAGAAATAATGGAATAATTCCTCGATCTGATGTGATAATCCAGCGGGTTCATCAATCTATTTTTCATGCACCTTCAGGAACCTACCTAGCTCTGGCGAAAAAAGAACCTCACGCCTTTGTGCTTCATCGGGACCGATTAGATCAGCAAATAGCCCACGAAGCTGAGATTGCTGGTGCAACAATCCAGCTAGGAACTCGTGTTACTCGCATTTTTCAGGAACAGGGTGAAATGCGACTTCGAGTGACTCAAAACGGACAAAAGACGGAATTGCGGACGCGGTTTGTGGTAAATGCTGAGGGAATTAATGCACAATTGATGAAGCCTTTGAATCTTCCGCGACCTAAACCAGATTATATGCTCCCCGCACTGCAATATGAAGTGACGAATGTCTCACTCCCAACGGATACCGTTCATCTCTTTTTCGACAATCAACTTGCCAAGAATTTCTTTGCTTGGGTAATCCCATTAGATGAACATCACGCCCGTGTTGGACTGGCAGCAGCCCATAAACAGACACGTCGTGCACTCGATAAATTCCTAAACTACTGCTACTTGACGGTTAACGCGAAAATTATGAAACGCTATGGCGGAATCGTCTACGCGGGAGGTCCCTCGTCCAAAACCATAGCTCACCGGTTTGTCAATATCGGAGATGCTGCGGGTCAAACTAAAGCTACGACCGGTGGAGGTGTCGTTGCTGGAGGGGCTTGTGCAATCATGGCTGCAACCAGCATTGATAGAGCGTTAAAAAATAAAACCTATAATCATGGTGAACTCTGCAGGTATGAACGCACATGGAAACGTAGTTGGGGTCGACAACTCTATCTAATGGCACTTCTACGCCGACTAGTTAATACCCTAAGCAATCAAGAACTAGATCGACTCTTTTCGAATCTTCATACTAGTAAAGCTCGTCAGCTCATCGAAAGTGAGGGGGATATTGATCGTCAAGGTCGTGTCATTAGAGCGGCAATCACATCTCCTGTACTTCTCCGAAGTGTCCTTCGGCTCTTATGCGGAAAAATTCGGTTCCTGCCCCAACTGCTCAGGGGCTAGAAATTAATTTAGTATTCGCGCCAAGTTTGATTGCATTTGGTGCATCGATAAAATGTTGTCATGGCCTCGTCCCCCGAGCGGGTTTGCACCTGCCAATAATAGGCTTCTTTATGGCCACATTTTGGGCAAATAGCACGGACAGTAGGCATGGTTCGCTGTTCTTGTAATTCCTCGTCAATAACGACGATTTCTTCTTTTTCTGGAATGTGCTCGATTTTGTCACCATATCGGTAATTTTCTTCGGTTTTTGATGTAAGTTGTTTTGAATAACCACAACTCTGACAGACGAGGACCTTCTTGTTCCCATCTTTTTGGGGGGTGAGTATGCTTGAACATTCGGGGCAGAATTCCATTTAGCCAAATCTCCGGCGCTTCAGAGTCTAAAAGCATACAAGAAAATGCATAAGAATGTATTGGCTTTACACTAAATTCAGAGTCTGATTTTGTTCCCAAATGTATTGTAAAAACACAGCAAATCCCATAGCTATTGATTCGCGACGCTCGGTCTTCGATTGTTTGGTACCCACTCCCGATTTGAGAAACTGCTCTTGAAGAATTGTGGCTGCTTGTTGGATGGTAAAAAACTCTCGAAGCCATCCATACGCAATCATTGCCTCCACACAATCTCCTAACCCATGGGCATCGAGGCGAGCTGGAGCAAGGTGGCGAAGCTCAGCCAGTCGAAGTGCTGCTGCAAGGATTTTTCCCGAGACCTTTTCGCCCTCGAAGCGTTTTATTAGGCTAGAGAGAGCGAGTGAAAAAAGCAAGTTTGAAAGTGGATCACCCAATTTTGCTAGCTCTTTATGTCGCATAGCAGTCTCAATTGAAAGAATGTTTTCAGTTTCGAGAAGTGCTTGTAATTCCTCGAAGGTTGACACGCGGGTCACACGGCTTTCAAGGCTTTTTGAAATTCTGATCGGAGTTCCTCGGTTCGTTCGATGAGCTTTTGGGCTGCCTGTTTGAAAACGTTGATGGCCTTGACTTTTCCATCCGTTCGAACAATGAATTTCGCACTTCGCTCAAGGGGGTGTGGCACTGAATATCCTGCAAAAGTAAGGTGTTTATCTTCGAAGAGAATTTCACGTAACGGATTACAAAGGGTATGTCCTTCTCCTTCAATGTCGATCTCTAGTTCTTTTTGCGTATTTTTGATGATGTTGATATTCATAGCCATCGTCTCCGCATTCAGATTTTTATGGAGCAGGCAGACCGTACACAACTTTGCTTTTAAAGTGTTGCTTAACTGTGAAACTCCTTGGAATCCCGATATATTGCCTGGGCCTGATTAACGGCTTTACGAATCTGCTCAGGATCCCCACGCAACGTCACGGTTACACCGCTTGGGCTAGCTTTGATATGGAAATTAATTTTTAACTTTCGTTTCAATTGATCAATAAACTCCACTTGAGCTGAGGCACCAGTGACCGAGAAGCTGAGGCTCTTTTTCGTCCACCGAGCCACTCTATTTCGACTCTCCTACTCCTCTGGAACTGGCTTTTCTTCATTCAGTTCCACACCCGGGACCTTACCATAGTCTTGCGAAAGCTTTCGTTTTTCGTAGTTTCCGCACTCGATACATTCCAGCTGTCGCCCTTGTAAATGAAGAGGTTCACCACACCGGCTGCAGTATGCCTGAATCACACCATATCTCGAACCCACTGTAGAAAGCCGTGCAAGACCATCTGCTTGCTGTTGAACTCTAGCAATAATAACGTCACCCGGAGCGAATAAATCACGCATTTGGTCAATATACCCTCCCGCGGCGTTTTTGATGAAGATATATCCAGAAAACGTAATTGGGCACTCTGTATCTTCGATTTGGAAAATGCTTACAATCGCGGATTTCTTTGTAACATTTTGAATGACACCCAAGACCACGTCATTCCGTGTAGGATATACGGGTTGACGAGTGGTTGCTTCAACACTAATTTTCCGTTCCTTCATATCGATGTGAACTCTGCCTGTTAAGCTTGAATAGATGACATCATCTTCATCCTGAAAGGTTCCCTCGCCTGGGAGGAACTCCTCAATTACACCTAATCTTTCTCCTGGAAGAACTGAATCTCCCTCTTTGATTCGTTGACCGGTCATCTTTTTTCCTCCACTTGTTCTATACGGTAAAAATCAACCTGAATTGTATGTCGCTTTTTTGCATGGAAGTGCATTGTTCGAGGAAGCGTCATGGACATTTCCTGAACAAACGAAATTCGTCCCCCACGATCTGAGACAAATCCTGTGATGAATTTCCGACCGCCTGCCGACGCTTTATGTAAGGAATAAATCACCTTCCCAATTTCTAAGGCTTTTTGGAGAAAGGGTTGATCAGCGTGAACCCGTTGAACTCCAAATGGTGCGTTCATTATTACTGTATCAGCTTGAGCGGTGATTGTCTCAATGTCTTGTGCGACGAATTTTATTCGCTCTTGCACGCCAACTTGAACTGCGTTTTGTTCTGCTACATTTAATACTTTCGAATCAATGTCGACACCCACAACTTCGCGTGCACCGAGCAATGCCGCGCCAATTGCCAAGCGTCCAGGACCACATCCCAAATCGTAAACGCATCGATCTTCAATATCCCCATGCGTAGCTGCAGTGAACACCATGGTCGCTGCGATGGTATCGGTTACTTCATACTGTTCCGTCCCAGGACTGGGCGATGGAAACCCTTTGAGCTGACTAAGCAAAATCTCTATTTGTTTTCGGGGCAGTCGTGTGGACATTCTATTTTCCTGCCCTCTACCTTTTTTAGAATCGTTGTATCGTTAACACTTAACTGCTTCGAGTTCCTTATTTCCTAAGCATTTGGAGATAGCATCACTATGTCAAATCCGTATATTATCAAAGAAGTCCGTGCCATGGAGATACTCGATAGCCGTGGCAATCCCACTGTTCAAGCTGAAATCTTGACTCAAAACGAATATGGACGCGCCATGGTTCCCTCTGGCGCTTCAACGGGTAAATTTGAAGCTGTAGAATTACGTGATAATGATCCTAAACGCTTTCATGGACGTGGCGTTCAAAAAGCAGTAAATAATATCCTTACCATTCTTGCCCCAGCGATTATTGGTCTAGACGCTCGAGAACAACGAGTGATTGATGCCAAATTAATAAAATTAGATGGAACCCCCAACAAGGCAAATCTGGGTGCAAATGCGATTTTAGGAGTATCATTGGCTGTTGCCAAAGCGGCCGCTGATACTGGGATTCAACACCTCTACGAATATCTCGTTCCACGCGAGGAATACATCTTACCTGTTCCCATGATGAACATCATCAATGGTGGCGTACATGCTGGCAATCAACTAGCCATTCAAGAATTTATGATAATGCCTGTGGGATTTGATAACTTCCATCGAGCCTTACGAGCAGGTATCGAAATCTATCAAACACTAGGCAAAGTTCTCAAGAAAAAGTATGGCCCGCAAGGCGCGAATTTAGGTGACGAAGGAGGTTTTGCGCCTCCCATTAAGGAGACCCGGGATGCTCTAAACGCAATAATTACAGCAATTGAACAGGAAGGATATAAACCAGGCACAGAGATTGGCTTGGCTATCGATGCTGCCGCAAACGAGTTCTATGCAAAGGGAAGATACTCAATTGATGAAAAGACACTAAGCACAGAAGCCTTATTCGAATACTACCACGCATTAAGCGAAGAATACCCTCTACTCTCAATTGAAGATCCTTTCGAAGAGCACGACTTCGATTCCTTTTCTCAGCTAACGCAATCAATTGGTCAGGCTGTACAAATTGTGGGGGATGATCTCTTTGTCTCAAATAGCGAACGATTACAACGAGGAATCAGCATGGGTGCTGCAAACTCATTGCTGTTAAAGGTTAATCAAATCGGTACACTCACTGAAGCCATCGAGGCCGCTCAGCTCGCTGGGACCAATAACTATACCGTTATTGTCAGCCATCGAAGTGGAGAAACTGAAAACACATTCATTGCCGATCTTTCTGTTGCCCTCTCATGCGGACAAATCAAAACGGGTGCCCCTGCACGGGGTGAAAGAACTGCTAAATATAATCGGCTAATTAAAATCAACAACGATTTAGGATCCCGCGGTCAGTATGCGGGAACCCAATTCCGCGAATATAAGGTCCTTCTTTAGAATCCCAAGCTAACTATTGAGCTGATTTCAAGTTGGAAGATTGGATGCGACAAATTGGGCTAGAATCCAATTTTTTTGCGAAGCTCCTCAGGTGCTTTATCAAGTCGAATCGAACAGGGTGTAGGTAGCTTCATCGAGGCTCGACGTAGAGCACTCTTGCCAACTTCTAAGTTCCTGTAATTAATTTCAAGAGTTAGCACAGGTTGTCCAGATTTAACACGGGCAGCTAAGGCGAATGGTTTCCCGAAGGAGCGACGCATTCCCTCTTGGATACGATCTGCACCAGCAAAGGCCATCATCTTCTTCTCTCGAAGGATTTGGTGGGGATAGGTGCGAATCCATAAGAAATACCCCTCAGGGCCCAGTATCTGCGAGAGATGGCGGTTGGCCGCAACCCGCATGGCTTCGAGTGCGCTGTGACGAATCTGGACTGCCTCATCAGCTGTTAAACTCAAAGTTAATTCGAAGTTTCGGTTTCGTTTCTTACCCATCCGCCATAATACAACTTTATTGCCTGGCATCCGCTTGACGTATTCTTTACGGGTATAGGGAGGACGTTTGATTTGGCGATAGCATTTTCCGGGTCTTACAGGCATTGTTATTCGCCTCAGCCTGAGAATTGGAAGTAAGGCAAATCTTGCCATCTTATTAATCTTGCGTGGTAACGAAACCAAGCTTAATCTATGACGTGAAGATTTGAATAACATCCTGGTCTTTTAAGATGAAGGTAAAACCGACTTTCTTACGGATTTGCCCTGTACTCAAACGATACACGATTGCGTATCTGAAGTTTTTATGAAAATCACTGTGAAGGCGTTTGGCAAGATCCTCGACGGTAGATTCATTGGGTAAGATCAGAGGTCTGTCCCCAATTTCGCCGGAACTTTTCCGTGTGAAAATCCGAATAACTTCCAGCCCATCAAATATACCCTTTGCAAGATTTCTGATTCCCATATTCTTTTCAACTGACACCGGAAAAATCAGAAATGCGTCACTGAATTCTTCCTGTAATAGCCTATAATTTTTTGAGCTTGGTGCCAAATCTCCTTTTGATGCGACAATAATCGCGGGTACATAGGTTGTTCGGCTATCAATCACTTCAACTAAATCCTCTAAAGTGGCAGGCCCTCTGAACTGAAGCGAAAAGTTATGAATTCGTCGACGACGAAGGAGCTGGCGAATGAGGTCGGGATCTCCCTGAAAATAGGTGGCTCCGATAATATTTGTACCTCCACTACCGGTTTTTGCAAATCGAATTGGAGGCGGGTCTTTGTTGAGTTTTATTCGTGCTTGTTCTAACGTTGAAATGAGAAATTCAACCTGGGGGACTGGAGGGTGGGAGAGATCAATAATCAATACGATTAGGTCGGCGTTCCGGATTCCGCCGAGTATCTGACGTCCGATACTACTATCCAAAGCTCCTTCAAAGAGTGCGGGCATCTCGATGATTTGGATGTCCGCTCCTCCGTATTTTAAAATACCAGGCTCAGGAAGCTGGGTGGTAAACTCGTATCCTCCTACCTTGGCTTTTGCACCAGTGAGGCGGTTGAGTAAGGCACTTTTCCCTGAATTTGTGGTTCCCACTAAAACCACTTGCCCTGCCCCCTCCTTCGCTAATGAGTAACTGGGAGCTCCTGAAGCAATCTTTCGCCGGGCACGTCGGTCCTCTAGTTCTTGCCGCAGAACAGTTAATCGATGCCTATAAAGAGCAACCATCTTTTCGGATGACTTATGTTTGGGAATAAGTGAAATGAACTTTTCGAGCTTCTCAATTCGCTCATCTAGACCGGTTGCTTCCTCATAAGCCAGTTTTGCGGCTTGTGCTTCAGCGGTCAAATTAACAGGCATGGAACTCCACACAGTTCAATCAGCAGAGACTTCTTCTAAAATTTTATTACTAATAGTCTAGTGAGGGACTTTTGCCTCGAATAGTAATAAACGCTCAAAGAAAAAGTTCTTTGTCGCTTTAACAACAACTGAATGGAATAGCTCCTCGAGACAATTTTGAATATAATCAGGCTCAGAGAGGGAAGACTGAATTAATAATAATCGGCTATTCGCTTGAAGATGATTGATACCTTGTGAAAGAAACTGATCTGCTATCTCATAACCTTTGGATCCGCCTGACCAGGCCGAATCAAATCCAGGGTCTTCCGTTGTTCCTGGCAGATAAGGCGGATTAAATACAAGGAGAGAGAATTTTTCATCGGAACGAATTGGTACGAATAAATCTCCTTGGCGGATTTCAACTACAGATTCTAATTTATGCAACATCACATTCTTCCTCGCGTTTTGCACGGCAAGCTCTGACAAATCCGTTGCTACGACATGAGCTCCGGCCTTAGCCGCAAGAATAGCCACTAACCCACATCCGGTTCCAATCTCAAGCATCCTCTCTCCAGGCATGATGTCTAAGTTGGCACATAACAGGAAGGTGTCATCCGCAGGTTCGTAGACACCATCATCTACTACAACCCACACATCTTCATAAAATGCAGTCGAAGGGCTCATACAATCCCTTCCTCATATAATATGTTCGCAATCTCGGCAATCTGCTCCGGTATTAGTTCTTCAACTCGTTGTTCTAACGATGGAATCTTCTTCTCGATTTTCTGAAACCTGCTTGTACCCAAGAAAGATTTCAAAGGGGTTCGAATCTTTTTTCTTCGCTGGTTGAACAGAGCCGCAACAACTTGTTGAAACAGAGATAGATCTTTCACATCAAAGGCTGGCTCCGTGTTTCGTGTGATGCGAACCAAAACCGAAGAGATCTCTGGAGGTGGATAGAAGGAATCTGGTGGAACTATCTCTAAGGGCTCCACCGTCGAATAATAGGCTGCCATTACTGTTAGGCGTCCGTATTGCTTCACTCCAGACTGAGCGGTTAACCGGTCACCGAATTCCTTTTGGAGCATTAACACAGCTATTGGGATGTTGCTGTCAAATAATTTGAACAGAATAGGTGATGAAATCGCGTAGGGGAGGTTCGCGATGAGTTTGTCCGAACGAGGCCAATCAATCTTTGTTGCATCACCAAGAATAAGTCTAATCCGTGGGTCCGTTTTGAATTCTTCTGTCAATATTTGATAGAGCTTTGCGTCTTTCTCTATGGTATTGACAAGTTGAACATGATTCGCTAACTCTCGGGTTAGCATACCATTTCCGGTACCGATTTCAAGGATTTGCTCATCTTTGTTTAGATTTGAGTAGTCGATGATGTGGTTCAGTATTGTTTCTTCAACAAGGAAATGTTGTCCAAGCTTTTTGGATAGGCGAATATTGTGTTGCTTGAGCCAGTGCTTCGTCCGGGTGAGAAGGGTCCCCGGGGTCATTTTAGTGGCTCCATTTAATCGCGTTCTTGTTCTTTCTCAGCAACAGGTTTACGGGTGAAGAGATTGTACTTATCTTCTCCACCCAATTCTATGAGAATCCGTTTCACGATGATTTCTTTGGGGGCGCGAATTTGGGTGCGTTCTGAAATGTCTTGAAAACTGGTAAAGGGGGCTTTCCGGCGTTCTTCGAGGATGTCCCACATGAGTTTCTTGCCAATTCCTGGGAGTAATTCAAGACTATGCATCCTTGTTGTGAGTGGTCGTGCGTTATTGAAAAAGTCTACAAAGCGTGGTTCTGATTTTTCCACCAATTTTTCAATCACAAAGGGCAATTCACTTCGAGCTGTGGCTGTAAGAACATCAAAGGTTATCCGGCGTTTGACATGATCAATTTTTTCTCGACGATCACGTCCGATGAAGATGGATTCCTGTGGATTAAATCGTGCGCCTTTTCTGGGAACCAATTCAAGGAGTGTGAAGTAGGTATCTCCTACGGCTTGAACGATAGGGTCCTTTTTGAAAATTGGTCGAGTGTCCTCTGGGTACCCACGTGGCAAATGGTCTAAAACGTAGGCATATTCTTCAAACTTCTTCGTGGGTGGACGTGTTGTCATGTTCTACCCTCATGAAAGTAATCTAAAGAAGGTGCAGCGGGTTTATCTTTTTTCCCGTTTGCCGCACGGAGCTACTTCTTTTTCTTTGCTGCCTCCTTCTTCACCGACGACACAATTAGCTCCAAAATATCGGATACTTCGTCGGAAGTGTATGTGCGAGGGGCTCTCGCAAGAAAAGATGCAAGTTCTTCAGTAGTTGTTGGATTGATATCAACGAGTTGGATGGCAAGAGTGTCTTCCATTTCGTATTTTTTCACCAAGGCATTCACTAATGATTTCGCGCTACGAGCTGGTAGGGATGAAAATTTGACCGTGTGATCTAAAGTTACACGTTGAATATAACTAAGCTCGGCTTTCTTGCCACGTTTGGTGAGGATGGTTTTTACCTCTGCCAGAGTAAGTGGCTGTGATTCGATGATTTCTTTTGACATGAATTTTCCCCACCTATTTTGATTGACTCCCACTTGGTCGGAGATGTTCAGGGCGAACAATGAGAAGAATATTTTTCTTTCCCAAGGTAGTTTCTACTTCATAGGATTTGCCACGCTGCCCTTTGATTTTCCCAACGCGACCATGATATCGTTTATGGGGTTGACCACCATGAATTGCGGGGTCAATGATGATGTCAACGAGGTCTCCCTCTTCATATGTGTGTAACAGCTTGCCTAGACTAGGCATGCCACGTTGACGAACTTTCTTTGACATCATTTTACGGCTACCCACACGGTATCCGTGAGATCGTTTTACCATGGTAGTTTATCCTCCTCGATTTCGACAGCTATTACATCCAGCTGAGTGCACTCGGCTGAAGTGCCCAAGATTTCTGCGATACTTGGTACAGTGCGTCCTTCATCACCCGATATAAATTCTTTGACATAGAGCCCACCTTGGCAGCGGATAGTTAATTCAAAGGTTTTGGGGTCAATGGGGATGACTTCTATGGTATCGACGCGCTTTTTCCGCACCTTATCGGACCGACGGTGACTGACTCGCTGAGGGGTTCGTTGATTCACCTCTAGCGGTAAGGAGAGCTCTTGAAGGGCTTTTAGCGTATCTTGGGAGATGGACGCCTCAACATGGACGAGTGCCTTATAAAGCTTTTTGGATGAAGTGGCTGAACTTTTCAACCGCTGAACGACTTCTTTGTTGGCAAAGCGGAGCTTGTGTACTTTCACCTTCCCTTTAACCGATTTGTTGATTTGCAATCCAACCTGTTTTAAGGATATGGAGCGGATTCGGGGGTTAAGCACTTCGATAACAAAGGGACGACCAGTACCTAACATTAGGGCGTCAATATCTTCTCTGCCTGCTCCATGAAACTTTACGTCTGTTCCTTCTGTGAATTGGAGTACACCTGGGGCAATAAGCTCTTCCACGGACTCGGCATACATTTTTCCTGTCTCATTGCATCGTGGACAGCCTTTACCTTTGCATTCACGACAAGGCCAGCGCGTCTGTGGAATACCTCGCACAAGTTTCTGATATCGCCCGTAGATAAATAACGAGTGAACCTCTAACTCAACGTCAAATTCAGGGATGCAAGTTAATGCTACAATATCCGGGTCGTCAAAGCTAACATCAAGTTTCAATTTTGTAGTGACAAGTTTTCCGATTTCTCGATTCAGTTCCGCTTTAATCGGTTCACCCATATTGATTTCTATTTCACTCCGCAATTGTTCTTCGGTTTCGATGATTGACGGACTCACCCTAGTACCAATAAGAATCGAGCTCAACTCCCAATTTTTAAGAGCACGAATGATAGCTTGAGCCGCCCTAGGGAGTTGCTTCATTACCCCGCCACATATATCACATGGTTGACTTGGATGAAGGTCTGTGACTCCTTCTTTCTTGAGGAATTCTCTCGCTGGGAGAAATTGTCCTTGTTCTGCTAGACGACGGAGAAGCGTAATCCCTTGTTTGGGATTCCGTTGATAGGTCTCAGTGGCTGACATTAACAGGATGGTTTTCAAAGCGATGCCGCGTTCTTTGTTTGTGAGACCATATCCATGCATGGCAAATTGTCTACCCAAACACCAATCATCAATAGTGTGATAACGAAGAATCTTTTGTGCCTTTTTTACCATGTTTCCTAAAGTCATTAATGCAACGACAATGATGCCACTTTTTCAGTCTTTCTGCATCACGATTCACATATCATCTAGGGCATGAACGACCTCGAGGATGGCAATATCACGAGGAATCTGATCAGAGTAAGATAAGAAAGAATCTGTCTGAAGATTTACAGCCTCCCGATTTTCCATGAGGGGACAATACATGGCTAGCTTCGATAATCCTGTTTGCCTTTCTTTCCAGGTTTCAGTTTGGCTGGGAAGTAATAGAATAGTTTCTGATTCCAGGAACGAGGTAATTGTTTCTTCCAGTGGGTTTGTAGAAATGGATACACCATATGGGATCTTGGCTTTTCTTTGTCGTTGGGCATCTTGTGCACGAAGAATGATATGTAAAATGGATCGTTCATCTGTACCCATGTAGCGAATTGTGGTAGGATCTAGCGTCAGAGAATAAGGTTCGCTGCCGTCAAATCCGATGGTTATGCGTACCCATTCTCGGAGAGCATGTGACACACAGAATCCCGCACGAATGCAATGTGCAATATCGACATATGGTTGGCTAACAATGCCGATGTCCAGTTCTGTTTTTGTCAGTTCATTTGTTGCAGGCGAGTCAAGAAAAATATGTAAGCGAGGCAACTAGCGACCGCCTCGAGGGAGTTTTTGACCACCCATCATGCCCTCCATTCCTGGAATCCGGAGACCCCCACGCCGTTTTCTGATGCTTTTGATAAACTTCCGTGATTGCTGGTATTGCTTTAATAAATCCTTAACATCTTTGGGTTGGGTTCCCGAACCTCGAGCAATTCGAGCAGTACGAGAGCTTTTAATCAACTTGGGGTTTTCCAGCTCTTCATCGGTCATCGATTTCATGATCACCTTCCATTTCTCCAAGTTTTCTGCCGCAACCTCTTTCATTTCGTCTGGGACTTTGTAACCTAAACCGAGCATACTCAGGATTTTACCAATTGATCCTACATTTCCCATTGCCTCCATTTGGGCCATCATGTCTTTGAGGGTAAACTTCCCTGAGAGAAGTGCTTTTGCTAACTCTTTGTCTGGCATGGCTTCGGCATCTTGCACTCGTTTCAGGAGTGATTCAAAATCCGCCATACCCAAAAGTTGCCCCACGAACTTCTTGGGTTCAAATTTCTCGATATCGTTGACTTTTTCACCGGTTCCGATGTATTTGATGGGTGCCCCGGTAGCAGCAACAGCCGAGAGCGCTCCACCTCCTCGAGCAGAACCATCAAGTTTTGTTACAATTATGGACCCAATGGGTGTTGCAGCATTGAAGGCTTCAGCCTGAGTGGACGCTTGCTGCCCTAAAGTTCCATCAACCACGAGAATAATTTCGGTGGGCTTTAGAGTCTTGGCAATCTCTTTCATCTCTTTTATGAGACCTTTCTCCTCTTTGTGACGTCCTGCAGTATCCACTAAGATGATTTGCGTTTTTTGCGATTCGTAGTGTTTCACGCCTTTCTTCGCAATTTTAATTGAATGCTTTTCCTTAGGGTCTCCAAAACATGGAACATCTGCACGTTCGGCAAGTTGCATTAATTGATCATACGCTCCAGGGCGATAGGTGTCTGCTGCTACAACTCCTACACTATGCCCCTCCTTTTTGAGCAGTTTTGCTAATTTGACAATATTTGTGGTTTTTCCACTTCCTTGAATCCCAACGACAAGAAAGACGCTAGATTGATTCGGTTGCAAGCTGAGGGGAACAGCTTTTTGTCCAAGAATATCAGTCAGTTCCTCATACACGACCTTGACCACATATTCTCGGCGAGAAATTCCTGGAGCAACTTTGTCCTTCAGTGCTCGTTTTTCAATTCGTTTAGTTAAATCCATCACAAGATGAACGTTCACGTCAGCTTGAAGCAATGCGCGTTGCAGGTCCTTCACTAACTCTTTGACGGATTTTTCATCGATTGTAGATGACCGGAGTAACTTTTGAACTGCTTGGTGAAGCGATGAACCTAATTTTCCAAGGACCATTGTACTTGCCTACTACAAACGAATACTGGACGGATAACGAAAAACGCTATCTTAATTCTTTCTCAACGTAATCCATTGTTTATAAAACGGCACCAATTATGAGTGGAAAGAGGATGGTTGCATCACCAATCACGTTTTCGAAATTAGCGTCCGCTTTTACCTTGCCCCAGGATATCCCCTCTTGAAGTTTAGCACCACTTAGACTCCCATCTTCATCTCGCGCCGTAGTAATTTGGATTGCACTATCTAGCCCTCCCCGCAGAATATTGGCACCCAAGGTGAAATGCTTTGAAAGACCTCCACCCAGGATAATGGCTCCTATCCTTTTCGCGTCGTGGACTTGGTCATAGAGAATCTCCATGTCCTTTAGACCATTTAATTTCAGGGGATGAAGTTGACTAAAAAGAGCGATATGTAGACCTAACATCGAGTCCAATACCCCGGGGCAAAAAATGGGAACCTTTTGAAGATATGCCTGGTGAACAATGGAATTCTCATCTTTCACATATTCTCCGATAGCTCTTATCAATTCGGATGGAGATAGGCCTTCAGCTCGCTGGGCTTCGGGAATTTGACTTAAAATTGAACGTATCGTGTCCTCGAATTTCATGAAGCCATCCGTTTCAACATACACGTCTCCTGCTCGACCTAGTTGCTGTTCAGCAAGTTCTCGATCATCAGCATGTAATGATCCTCGGACATGATGACCGCCAATGGCTTCAAGCACATCATGTACCACATTCGCTCCACTAGTCACGATTGCATGGATACGCTTCGTCTTTACCAAAGAGGCAATGATGTCCCGTAATCCGCCAGGCACCATGGGCCCTGCTAGGGCTAAGAAGACAAGATAGTCGGGGTTTTCAAACATGTTCCGTACAATCTGGGTCGCTCGGGCGAGTCGTCCTGCGCCTAAGACACCTGCTCGCTGATACTGTGCGATCAGCTCACCAAGGGACATCCCTTTAGTGATTTTCATCTGCTTAACATATCGGCGAGACATTTTGGAAGAACCGCGGTATTTTTTTTGATATGGATGGTTATCGTCGACGGATGAGCTTTCTTCGACCCATAACAATCCAATATTCAAGCTGGATGCCTTGCTCTATTGTGCCTTCAAAGTCGTCTTCACTCGGCATGGGCTCCTCGAAGCTCTCATAGCTTTCCATATCCATTAAACCCAAAACTGGTGGAGTAGCATCAGTGACATAGTTGACTTGCGCAACTCGCTTGTCAATGACAGGGGAATCGACTTTGGTATCCGTTGGTAAAACAATGCTCTTCTTTGAACCATCAAATATACTTACCGCGGTTATGCGGGCCTTTGCGTGACCATGTTTACCTGATTTACTTTTCTCAATACTCACTACTCTGTAAGCCACATCCTCAATAATGAGGTAACGACCAACCTTCAAGCTTCCAGCTTCGACAACTTTGTGGGACAACTTCAGCCACCGTTCTCGATAAATTTCAAGAGCTCTCTTAAACTTTTTTACTCACTTGGAAAAAGTCCAAATACTGGGAAACAATGACCAATTTCAAGGCAAGCAGTGTCACTTATCCGTCTTCTGAGGTGTAAATCGTGTCCGACCAACCCCCACTAATCTTTGTTATAGACACATCTGCCATTTTTCATCGGGACCGATTTACCGCTGAAAACATCCAACTAGCGACTACTTCTCTCATAGAGAAGGAAATGGAGCAAAAAGGACTGAAAGAGACAGTTGCGCTCCTCAAAGCTACAGACAAACTTCGCATCATTGATCCAACCCCCAGCGCTCTAAAACAGGTGAAAGAGACAGCGGCTCAATTAGGTGACCTTCAGTATCTATCTGATCCCGATTTGCATCTACTTGCTCTCGCGGTGGATTTGCATGCCCAGAACCTGCATGCAGTCATCCTTTCAGACGATTATTCCATCCAAAACGTCGCACAACGCCTATCTTTGGAATTCAAATCTGCATCGACCTCTGGCATTCGTGAGGTCATTAATTGGGAAACGTATTGCAGTGCATGTGGTCACAAAGAACCCAAAAGAACACAGGAAAAAATTTGCCCAATCTGTGGAACAGCACTCAAACGACGTGCAGTACACAAGGAACAAATCTAGCGGAAATTGGTGTGACACTTAACAAAATTTAAGAAGCCTTTATACATCCATCTGATTCACGTCCAAGTAACGAAGGCGAAAATCATGAGTGAAAGCAAATCATCATTCTGCTCATGCTGTGGGGGATTAGTAACCCCTCGAGAAAACTCAGTCCAATTTACGTGTCCCGCATGTGGTAACTATACCATTCGCCGGTGCCAAAAGTGTCGAGAATTTGCCAATACATACACCTGCCCGGCTTGTAATTTTCAAGGCCCATAGCGGGTTAACAAACAAGAAAGTTCACAAGGGATGCTACCATGGGAAAAGTTCTTGCAATTATGAAAATCATGCCTGAAGACGCTAACAAACCTATTGGCGAACTACGCCAACGAATCGATCAAGCACTCCAAGACAAAGTGCATATTGAAACCTGGGAAGAAATTCCGATTTTCGGTCCTCTCTATGCCCTCCGCCTGCGATTCATCGTCGGGGACGAAGCTGGAGGCACAGCACATGTTGAAGAACTAATCAATAAAATCGATGGCGTTGGCGAAATCGAAATCGAAGCCGTTAGCTTAATCTAACCCGTAAAACTTCGCAAAAAAGTGGTTTAGATGGAGGGTCTGACACTTTTTTATGTCTTTATGCATCTGCAATAAGTGGAGAACTACAGTGGAAGAAGATCAACCTCCGAAAGGAAAAACGGCTACCCTTCGTACGAAGAAAGCTCATGAACGAGACGCAGGACGCTTCATCGTCCGGATTGATTCTAAGACAATGGAGAAGCTTGGAGTCCAAACCGGTGACATCATTGGTATTAAAGGACGAAAAAATACTGCTGGAATTGTCTGGCCAGCGTATCCACAAGATGAAGGGCAGAGCATTATCCGAATGGACGGACGTATGCGCCGTAACGCGGGAGTAAGCCTCGAAGAACCAATTACTATCTATCAGGTTCAGGAACGACCCGCTTTATCCGTAGCATTGGCTCCACTCGAAATGCGGTTCCCTGTCAAGGATTTTGATGATTTTGTGAAACAAAAATTACTCAACTGCCCGGTAGCCAAAGATGACACCGTGCATGTATCAATACTTGGACGCCCTGTTCGTTTCATTGTTCGTCGCTCACGCCCCACTGGAATTGTGCTGATTGCACTTAACACCCAACTAACAATTCAAAGTGAACCACCAAAGGAACTCGAAATCGGGGTGCCCCTCATCACCTATGAGGAAATCGGAGGGCTTAGCCATGAAATCCAACGAATTCGAGAAATGGTTGAACTTCCGTTGAAACATCCTGAGCTCTTTGCTCGATTAGGTATTACTCCGCCAAAAGGGGTTCTACTATTCGGACCCCCTGGATGTGGGAAGACCCTGCTTGCACAAGCTGTTGCAAATGAATCTGAAGCCCATTTCATCTCAATTAATGGACCCGAAATAATGAGTAAATTCTATGGAGAGTCTGAGAAACGGCTTCGTCAAATCTTCGAAGAAGCAGAGAAAAGCGCTCCGAGCATCGTCTTCATTGACGAACTCGACGCCATTGCCCCCAAACGTGAAGAGGTCATAGGGGAAGTTGAACGCCGCGTCGTCGCCCAACTACTTGCAGTCATGGATGGACTCCAAAAACGCGGAGAAGTTATAGTGATTGGGGCTAGTGTTTCAGGTGATACACCAATTCTGGTGAAAGATAAAGCGGGTATTCGGCTTGTTCCAATTGGAGAATACGTTGATGCATTTTACGAAGATGGAGAAGCTGATGTTGTAAAACCCATTCAGGGTGTTTACACATTGGGTTTTACATCTAGAACAACTGACACGAACTTTGGAAATTGCATTTTTGAGTGTGCTGAGTTCAAGTCTGTTCAAGGGGTATTCAGACATAAAGTAAACGAAATATTTGAAATAGAATTTACTGGCGGGAAATTAAAAGCAACCGGTAACCACTCTGTGTTTGTAAGAACTCAGCGGGGCGTTGAAGCTAAACCTGTTACTGAATTAAACGCGGGTGATTTTCTTGTTGATTTACCTTACAGCATCTACTCGACTGCGGAGCAAGCCCTTCGAACAGCTGAAATATCAACGATTCAACCCTCATCCATTACCGTACCAATATTGGGGGCTTTACATAGTACATGCGAGATGGCATTTGAATCAGGAGTAGAAGATGAAGTCATTGTAGATGTGAAGTCCATTGCTGCCAAAGTTGGGGTACACCCAAATACGACATATAGGTGGCAAAAAGGCAGCAAACCTCGATTGTTAACTACTTCGCTTGCTAACTCGATCCATTCAAACATTGAGATAACTCCAAGCTTTCTGAAATTGTTAGGTTATTTCACAACTGCGGGTTATGCACGTAAGGCAGTTGATTTCCGTTTTGGGACTCATGAAACCGAATTAATCACTGAAGTGCAGCATTTGATGAAGGAATGCTTCGGCGTTGAACCTTCAAAGGTAAAAGTTACAGGTTCTAAAACGAACATAATATACAACTCAAAGATATTAGCATCATTCTTTTCTGATTTGTGTGGTTCTCACTCTTACAATAAGCATGTACCATCCATGATTTTTGAATTGCCACGAGACTTCTTTCTTGCTTTTCTGGAAGGCGTCATTACTGGAGATGACTGTGGTTCTCCTCGTGGGAAAATCGAAATCACATCAGTAAGCCAATGTCTCATAACAGAGCTGAATTGGTTATGCCGCATACATGGTATAAAATCCTATATTCGAAAATATACAGTAGAAGAGGGTAAAATTGGAGACAAAGCTTTACCTCAGACAACTGTACATAGACTTGGAATAAGTTCAGGACACAATCCATTTTCGCAAAAACCAACAAAACGAGTGAAAATTCACCACGCAAAAATTACTCGGATAACTAAGAAGCCTTTTGATGGATTTGTCTATGATCTGTGCGGGTGCGATAATGAGGCATTCTTTGGGGGCGAAACCCCTGTTCTTCTACATAACTCAAATCGTCCTAATGCTATCGACCCTGCCCTTCGTCGTCCAGGTCGATTTGACCGGGAAATTGAAATTCGCGTCCCAGATAAAGAAGGTCGTCTACAAATTATCCACATTCATTCTCGAGGAATGCCACTTGAATCGGTTAAGCCCGAAAGTATTGCTGATATTACCCATGGCTTTGTAGGCGCGGACCTAGCCGCACTTTGCCGGGAGGCGGCTATGAATGCTCTTCGCCGGTATCTTCCGCGTATTAACCTCGAGGAAGACGAGATTCCCCCTGAAGTACTAGCAGAACTTCGAGTCACCAACGACGACTTCGTAGAAGCCCTTCGTGAGATTCAACCCACAGCAATGCGTGAAGTGACTATTGAAGTTCCGAATGTCCGGTGGGCCGATATTGGAGGACTTGAATTAATTAAACATAAACTCCAACAAGCCGTCCAATGGCCATTACAACACCCTGAATCCTTTTCCCGACTCGGAGTTGAGCCACCCCGGGGAGTTCTTCTTTATGGACCACCCGGGTGTGGAAAAACCATGTTAGCTCGAGCCGTCGCGACCGAAAGTGAAGCCAATTTCATCAGTATTAAAGGACCTGAAGTCATTAGCAAGTGGGTGGGTGAATCTGAAAAGGCGATTCGTGAAGTCTTTCGTCGTGCCCGTCACGCCGCTCCTGCAATTATCTTCTTTGATGAAATAGACGCCATTGCCCCTTCGCGAGGTACAGGAGCCAGTGATTCCCACGTTACAGAACGGGTCATCAGCCAATTTCTGACAGAAATTGATGGGATTCAATCCTTGAAAGACATCGTTGTGCTTGCTGCAACCAATCGCCCCGATTTACTCGATCCTGCGATGCTTCGACCTGGACGCTTTGATCGTCACATTCTAGTTTCCGCTCCTGATGCCGCTGCAAGAAAACAAATCTTCGAAATCTATACCAAAGCCATGCCGATTGCTAAAGATGTTGATTTAGACGAGTTAGTCAAGTCATCTCAGAATTTTGCAGGTAGCGATATCGCCGCATGTTGTCGTGAAGCAGCCTTGGCCGCTCTTGAGGAAAATATGAAAACAACAAAGATTACGCGAAAGCACTTCTTGAAAGCAATTGATGAAGTAACCCCCACTATTACTCCAGATATGGAGAAAGCCTACCTTGCCTGGGGTAAACGAGCCAAACAAACCCGTCCGAGCACATCTCCATTCACATAGGCGCTTGTAGGATTATTTTTTTGGGTTTCAGTCTTCAGCAATGGCAAGGTATCGACGTTCGCCAAGTAATTCGATTTTACGTTTTGTCTTGGTAATTTGTTGAACGTGAATTTTTCCGCTGATTTCTAATTCCATTAGTGCTCGGTCAATCTCTTCAGGTGAAGCGGTCACTCGGTTGGTCTTTAGCAAACGAGTCAGCTCTTTATCGATTATGACGCCCTGACGCTTCTCAAGAATAGAAAGAAGGACATTTCGCAGAGGAATTGTTCTCCAATTCACAGCATTCAACCTCATTTACTACAACAGAAAATACCCTAAACAGGATAGAGACTTCATCTCAAATGAGATGTTAGTTGAAGACTGATAAAAGGGCATATTAACTTTGCCATGAAGAGTTTCTTTATCTTAACCTAAAGATGGAGTGTGTTGTTTTAAGGCTTCTCAACATAGCTTTAGATATGCCCGACTGAAGTCGTATTGTGCCAGTCATCATGCGGCAAGGCTGGATCTATGTGCATGATGTCCCCTCCCGCTTGGCACGAACTTCCCCTACAAAAGGGACATGTGGGGGGAACGCCGCATCAGAACCTGGTGAGCTTGGGGCCAAACCCATCTCAGCGACGAGCGTAGCAGTAAGGATAAGTCTGGAGTCCACTTCTCTTTGAGTGGGAGGGTGTCGAAGGTTCTCCTTCCCTGTTAACACGGGTAAGCAATACAACTTTAAGATACTTAATGTGAAAACCTACGCTAGAGCAAAGGCGGAGTCTTCCAATGTCAACTGATCCCTTCATTAGAACCCCGGCAGCGTATATCGACATCGGGGGAATAACATCGGAATCAGCTGGACAGCGTGTTCGTGTGCTGGGATTTGTGGTCGATGTTCAAGACCAGTCTGGCTTCACCATCAGTGATGATACCGGTCGGATTGTGGTTGCAACTGAACAGGTTCCAAAGCTTCAATCATTTATTCGGGTTTTTGGGACAATAGCTGTCTCTCAGGAGGGTCAGCCCATGCTCCGCGCTGAAATAATTCAAGATTTAGCCGCTCTGGATAAACAGTTATTTAAGCGTGTATTGAAAATAGTCCAAACTGCCCCCAGCGGGAGGAGTTCCTAGTTGCTTGTAGCAAAATTTGATGATGCAAAAACCTGGCAGGCACTAATCGGCGCCATCTCGGCGCTTGTTGACGAGGCCAATTTCGAGATTTCGCCAAAAGGGATGACTCTGAGAGCTATGGATCCGTCCCGGATTGCGATGGTTGATTTCGAATTACCCAAAAGTGCCTTTAGTACCTATGAATGCGATGAAGAAGGACGTATCGGTGTAAATCTCGACGAGATGGATAAAATAGTCAAACGGGCTGGAGCAGGAAACAGCCTTGAACTGGGTCTTGATCGAGAGAAAAACCAGTTACACATTACTCTTCAAGGTCGTACAAAACGAAGCTTCAAAATCGCGCTTATCGATCTTGGGTCCGATCGACCTCCTACTCTTAACGTGGATTTTGGCATCAACATCAAAATCACTGCTGATACCCTCAAAGAGATTATTCAAGATGCAAATATTATCAGCGATTTTATTGCCATTGATGCACAACCAGATAACTTAACCATCTCAGCTCGTGGAGATACAGGAAATTTAGAAGTGTCCATCGGGAAATCTGAAGAAGCCCTCCTTGAATACACTGTGAAAGAAGCAGCGAAGTCTTTGTACGCCCTCGAATATCTTAATGATATGATGAAGGCCGTCGCAGCCTCGGACACTGTTCAATTAGAGTTTGGTAAGGGCACTCCAATCAAATTGGTCTTCGCTGTTAGTAGTGGTGGGCATATCACCTACTTCCTAGCTCCACGTGTAGAAGACGACTTCTAATAGCCTAGAAAATAATTTCCCAATATTTGGAAAGAAAAATGCAAGAGGATATTTCGATATATGAAGCAGCCAAATACCCATGGTCAGTGATGGCTCGGTCATTACTCAAGAAACTTGACATATCCCTTGCAGAAGTTGACAAAAATTCTCGGATCCTTCAACGAGCGCAAAAACGGTTAACGGCTGCGATGGAGGCTAAAACTTCTCGGGCAAAATCTGGAATGAACGAGGATGCCTATGTTGAGTTAACCAGTTTCTTTGTTGCCAAAGCCTTGGTTGATGCAATAGGAAGCATGTATCTCCGAAGACGGTGGGCTACTGCTGAAGCAAAGATTGCGGAAGAACACCTCATAAAAGAAACTGACACCAAATTAGCTCAACTCGCCAAACAGGAGTTTGACTGGCAAATTACTGCCAATGATTCTCAGGTGGCAGGACGGACCTACACTCATAGTGTTCATTTCACAAATTATTTGGCGGCAGCCGCAGGATTTCATGAAAAAGAATGGAAACTCGTGAATAAACGGCTGGCTAATGGATTTGTCCTTCTACGAAAAACCGAGACGACACGCGTTATACGTGCGGCGATCGAAAAGCTACTAGTCAGTGATATCAAAAAGGTTCCACCAGATTTTCCACCGAATATCCAACAAATCTTCGAAGAAATAGAGGTTGTGGTTCGTAAACGCGCAGACCGATTAAAACAGGAAATAGAAGGAGAAATTGTTCCTGAAGCATTTCCTCCCTGCATGCAAGCTCTTCTTTCAGACATGAAGCAGGGAAAACCTCTATCCCATATTGCTCGGTTCGCTATCACCGCTTTTCTCCTAAATGTTGGCATGGAAGTTGACTCTATTGTCGAACTTTTTATGCAAGCACCTGACTTTCGGGAAGATTTAGCCCGTTATCAAATCGAGCATATCGCAGGAAAGCGGGGAAGCACCGCTTATACTCCACCAAGCTGCGCCTATATGATATCAGTCCGACTTTGTGTTGACCCCGATAAAGCAGGCGTTCGACGGCACCCATTAAACTACTATCGTGTCAGGAGGAAACGCTTATCCAAACCCTAGAATTTCTCAGAAAGCAATTCTCAAACTACTACCAAAATCTGCCGACGCCAATTACGCCTCCACGCGAATTTGAATCACGTGAGTTTGCCTTCTTTTGGTTTGATCGGGAAGGAGCCCTTCGGCACACCAGTTTTGTGAATCCAGATGAACTTGTTGCTTTCATGGGAAAAGAAGCTCCTGCGCATGTCTTCTATTCTGCGGCATACTATGATACCCCAGATGCCCCCCAGATGCCGCTCAAGGGCTGGCAAGGCGCTGATTTAATTTTCGATATTGATGCCGATCATTTTGACCTAGACTGCCAAAAACAACATGATTCTTGGTGGTGTCAAGACTGTGATACACATCGTAAGGGCTATCGTCCTGATCAGTGTCTCAACTGTGGCAGCACACGAATCCAGACCCTTAAGTGGATGTGTGAGGAATGTCTATCGAAATCAAAAGAAGAAGCAATCAAAATCATCGAAGACTTTCTAGTTCCTGATATGGGCATTTCTAAAAAAGATATAATCGTAGTTTTTTCAGGGCATCGTGGTTATCACATTCATAGTTTTTCATCCGCACTCCACAGTCTTGGTTCCCAGGAAAGACGGGAAATCGTAGATTACCTTTCAGGAACGGGTATAGACTTTCGTTACCAAGGATTTGCTGAAAACGCATATGGCGTTCCAAAAGGGCCTGACTCAAAATCCCCAGGTTGGGAGAGAAAAATCGCAATTGGTATCCGCCAGCTCTTTGAGACTCCTTCCGAACTCGGTCCCATTCCGGGGCTTCAGGCAAAACAGATACGACTTCTGCAAAAAGATGCTACCTCAATCGCCAAGCAACTCTCCGAACATCCTGCGCGGTACATCACCCCCAAAGGGGTGGGGCAGAAAGCATGGTTCAAAATCGCACAGTACGTAATCGAGTCATATGCGGCGATAGTCGATGAACCGGTCACCACTGATATTCATCGCCTGATTCGCCTTCCAGGATCCTTACACGGAAAAACCGGGTTTCTCGTTAAACATCTCAATATTTCTGCTCTCGACAAATTCAATCCTCTCACGGATGCCCAGGTGTTCTCTGGCTCAATAAGAATCCATGTTACTGATGCGCCAGCTTTCACCTTAAATGGAGAGCAATATCCTCCAATGCGCGATATTAAAAAGGAGCTTCCTCTCTCCGCTGCTATGCTACTCCTCTGTAAAGGCGTAGCGGACCTCGTATCCTAATGGAGGGTTTTCCTTTGTATAGAATGCTTCTTGAACGATGGCAAGCAGAACGCGAATCCCCGGACCTGCTGCCCCTACGCGATTCCTTCCTACAGAGTATACGAGATTATGTGGAGCAAGTTCTTGAACAAAGTAAAAGTGAAAACACATCTGAACTACAGCGCCAATTATACGAAACCGAACTCACAAATCTTCGATTTATGATGAAGAGCTTGCTTAGAATGCGTGTTGATAAAATATTGGATAGCCTTGTAGCCCGTACTATCGATTATGATGTTCTAACCAGAACGGAACGACGATTTGCAGATCAAATTTCACGAAACCTTCGATCCGCTCTAATGGCTGCAGATGATTTATTTGCCCCTCTAGATACCAATGCAACCTCGAAGCTAATACTCATCCGGTTTATTGAGGAGCATCCCCAACTCGTTGGAGTAGATTTAAAAACCTACGGACCTTTCAAAGCGGATGACCTCGCGGCGCTTCCTGCCGAAAACGCCCGGCTCATAATCAGAAAAAATCAAGCAGAACCTATTGAGATAGGCGAGTATCACCATGAAAGCTCCTAAAACCATGAAAACGTATTGCGCTCGTTGCAAAAAGCACACCGAGCATACTGCCAGTCTGTACAAGAAAGGTCGTGAACGCACCCTATCTGCTGGGCGTCGTCGCTATGATAGAAAAGCCGCAGGATATGGCTCGCAACCCAAGCAAATCCAAAAACGATTCTCAAAAGTTACAAAGAAACAATCCTTACGCCTGAAATGCAAAGAATGTGATCATGTAACTATTCGAGAAGGAATTCGATTGAAGAAACTAGAACTCGTCTAAATCCTGGAGTGAAAAATTATGACTAGAAAGAAAAAGACCATTGATGAACCTCGCTCTCGCTTCCTTCTTGTTAAATGCAAAGAATGTGATCACGAACAAACGGTTTTCGGATGGGCCACACAAAAAGTCGTCTGCGATGTATGTGGCAAGCCTCTAACAAACCCAACCGGGGGAAAAGCACAGATTATCGGCGAGGTCATCCAAGAACTAAGCTAATTCTTATTTCTCCAGCTTACTTGCATAGGTGGTGTCCATGGTAAAAGACGTAAGTAAATCCCCATCCGCCTCTTCGAAACTCCCAGAAGTGGGAGATCTGGTAATAGCTACAATACATCGAATCACATCGCATGGCGCCTATGGTAGAATGGATGAATACAACGAACAAGAATGCTTCATACATATTTCAGAAATTGCATCCACATGGGTTCGAAATATCCGCAATTTCGTACGTGAAAACCAAAAGGTTGTCATCAAAGTTCTTCGAGTTGATGCTGAACGTAAGCAGGTTGATACCTCATTACGTCGCGTAACGAAGGAACAAGGGCGAATGAAGATACAAGAATGGAAACGTGCTCAACGTGGAAGTAAATTACTCGCTTTAGCCGCTGAACGCATGAAGAAATCGCCCGAAGAAGCTTATGAGATTGCCGGTAAAGCGATGGAAGCTAATTATGAAGATATGTTGGAAGCCCTTGAAGTCTCGAAAGAAAAAGGTGCCAAAATTCTCACGGATATCGGTATACCGAAAAAATGGGCGGATGTCTTGTACGAATTAGCGCAAGCGCACGTGATTATTCGCGATGTCAGCGTTGAAACGACAATTAAACTCACTTGTCGAGGACCCGAAGGCGTCGAGGGGATACGAAAAGCTCTTCTCGCCGCGCAAGAAATTGTCGAGCCTTCTGGAGGGCTTGTTTTCCTCGAGGGAGCGCCACGCTACCGTGTTCAAGTGAGTGCAAAAGACTACAAACAAGCCGAGCAATTACTCGAAAAGGCTGTGAAGAAGAGCCTCGAAGTCATCGAACAATGTGGTGGCGAAGGTCAAATCGCTGTTCGATCCTAATAGAACTGCATTGAGGGAACACTCCTGACTAAACTCTTGAAAAAATGCAGTAAGTGCAACACCTATACACTCAATTCGACTCGTTGTCCAAGGTGTGGCGGTCCAGTTGTCAATGCTCATCCCGCTCGGTTTTCCATTGAGGATCGCTATGGTTCGTATCGCCGGAAAATGAAAAAAGAACTGCTTTCGACGCAAAGTACAGACACGGATACATAGAGTCCCTGTTCCAGTTGGATTGGTCGATTTTCTTTTTCAGGGGCCGAATTCGGTGAAAGAGAATAGGATGCTACTGGGGCAGTTGGACTGGGTGGTGAAGGTGTGGCCTGGATTGTAATCGGTATACTCACATTTAATCCTCCATAAGTATACATATTACTCATGTAATGTAAGAGTACGGTGACCTCTTGGCCTGCAACTAGATTGATATCCCAATACTCGGCGTCAATAGTGATTCCGAGTATATCTCCAGTAAAGAGGAGTCGCCCACTTGTAAGGATGGCATTTTCAATCGAAAATTCTTCATCATTAATGAGCCCTTCCTCATCAATTTCTAGAAAACCTTCCCCAGTATTTTGCACTTCAATGTAAATCGTCCCATTATCATAAGCCCACGAATTCGTGACAAGTCCTGTCAGATTATAAGCTGGTGGTGGCCGAACAGGTATTGTTACGGAGGCACTCAGTGTTGGAGTGAACCCCGCTGCATTAATCGTGACATTCACATCGGTTCCAACTTTGAAGTAGGGTTGGGCTCGGACATTCAACATGACCGTCTCACCGGGAACCACAGTCAAGCTCCCTGTATCGGTTGTCAACCAAATACTGGAAATGGTGTTAACGTCATAGACCTGTTGTCGCTCATCCCAATATCCAATATCGGCAGAATCGATTGTAAAGGGATGGATACCTGCGTTTTTCACTCCAACCACAATCTGGGAAAGATCTTGAATTACGTCAACGCCTTCATGAACAGCAAAGGCGCTAGCTCCATTGAGTTCTATCTCACTCTCCAAGTAGGTGTAGTTGCACTTGTAGATCTTCATCAGTTGAAGTTCGCTGAAGTAGACGGGTTCGAAGAGACTGAAGATGGTCCGGCCTGGATCAGTTTCCAAACTCGGTGCGGGACCGGCTTCATCGGTGGAATTTGACTGTGGCCATCTTTCCGGTGCAACAAAACCGCTAGCGTTGAGCCAGAGCATATTATAGATCAAAGTGTCGAAGTAGGGGTCCAAGTACTTACCATTACTGGGATCCCAGAAATAGGTTTCATCTGGGACTTCATCCCCAAAGACTTCTCCAGCAATCCGTATCATCCATTGCCACTTCCCCTCATCACCACTAAACCCAGATGAACCTAACCCAAAGTGCACAAAGACATAGTCCACACCAAGTTTACGACAATTTTCGAGGGCTGCGACTGGATTCGTTTCCATAAAGCTCCGACCAACCTCCGCTATTTGCGTTTTGTTTATGGTCGCATTGTCCACAACGGTGTAGCGGTCGCCGACTTGTCGGGTCCAGTACCCATAATCCCACCACGACATATACACCGAACCTTGCGGGGAATGATGTTGCATCCAAGCGAAGGCCTCAAGGTAATCACGGTAATAAGTAACTTGACCAGTGTACTGATCACGACCTCCTGGTGTTATTTCAGGACCACCCATTTGGTTAACCGCAAAGGTCGCGCTTATCGTTGATGCTAAGAGTAAAACAATGAGAAACAGGTATGCCACAGTAGCAAATCCTCGTCCGACTGGAGGAGTTATTCGACGGCGACGTCGAGTTAGAAGGGGACGTTGCCAGAAGATCGGACGGAAGGGTCGAGTGGCCATTAAGAGGCCATACGCACCAAGAATGGCGGCTGCAGGAGCAAGGATAAGAGCCAACCGAATCATCGAACCAGTGAAATACAGGGCCGTAAGCGCAAAGATGATAAGTAGAATATCCGTTTCACGTTCCCGCTGGAAGGCAATATAAAATCCAAAAGGCATCAAGAGTACAAGGAAGCTCAAGTTAAACCAGAACGTGGCCCAAGGTGATGGTAGATGTTCACCTACTGAGGCTAAAAGAAACGCCTCCTTCCGGATGAGGGGATCAATTACTGTGTAGAATTTTCCTGCAAGATTACCAAGAAAGCCTTGGTCAGTTCCGGTTGACAATGTAAGAAATAAGCCAGATTGAAACAGGTAACCTAAACCAACCACGATGAGCGCACACATTGCACCAAAAATGTAGGCAAAATACGGTCGGATTCGTGTAGATAATCCGGATAGTCGACTTGGAACGCTAAGCTCAGTCAACCGATATGTCCGGTTAAATTCAATAAGTAGTAGGAGTCCCCATATTGCTAAAGGTATTACTCCTGTGGTGCTAGTAGGCCAACTGGGTCCAATACGGGGAACACAAATCGCGATTACCATGCCTGTTATGACAGTTCCCGTGTAGGCGAGTAAGAGTCGGCGTGAATATCGGCGAAGTAGCACCATGACTAGGGCAAAAATCGCTAGAATCTGAAAGATGTACAGATAAACACTCCAACTTGCGGAAAGTAATCCTAAGGAGAGTCCCCCTAACATCGCAGATGCAATGGATCCTTTTCGTAACGCGCGAATAAAGAAGAAAAGGGTTAGCAGAATGGCCAATATGCCTATGGCCTCGTTATCAAAGAAGCCTGCTATTGTTCGCTGAGTATAGGCAGGAAGAATGGCCATGAAGAACGCGGCGAACAGGCCCACTTCTTTGGAGCTCACTTCAACGCCAAGCGCATAGATGGTTATTACACCAAAGATGCCCATAACCGCGGGATAAAGAACTGCAATGGTCATGACATCAATGTTGATTCCTAACCCCTGCAATCCGAAGTATATCAGCGCGGCAGTGAAGGGGATACCTGGGTATGCAGACCGAGCCATGTTCCGACCCCATGGGAACCACGTGGTGGTGTCGAACCATCCGAACCACGCCCCAAAGCCGTTCTCAATGATGAACTCAACTTCTCGAATATTGAACCAGGGGTCAAAGGCGCGAATTAAAACCTCATACCCAATCATGGGGAGAAGCCGTAGCATCAAGGCAATGAGGGAGATTATAATGAGCCCAATGGCTGCCATTACATTTGCTCGGGAAATTTCCATTCTTGGTCCATGTATATATCGACGAAGGAAAGACCAAATGGACCGTAACGCGCCGCGAACTGACATTCAGTCACCTATTAGTGTAGGGAGTGTGCCATGATAACTACGTGTGCTTAAAAAATTTCTCGTACCGACCACACCATGTTAATCGTTTATTTGGTTAACCCCTCAATGAAGCTCTTATACGCTTCAGCATTCAAGAGGGTTTTCATCTCGTTGGGGTCCGCTGGCTTGAGGGTGATCATCCACCCTTCACCGTATGGATCATTATTCACTAACTCTGGTGCTTCCTCAAGTTTTTCGTTCATTCCAACAACTTCGCCAGAAATCGGTGCGAAAAGTTCAGAGGTGGCCTTCACCGAATCAACGGTGCCAAAGATTTCGCTGGCTTTCATCGTTGTTCCAGCCGAAGGTAGCTCAACCATGACGATTTCGTGCAACTCTTCCTGAGCATAATCAGTAATGCCCACACGGACAACGTCGCCTTCTTGGCGAACCCATTCATGCTCTTTCGTATACAGTAAATCAGGAGGAATTTTACTCATTTTTCAGAAACCCCATTAAATTGGTTGCTTTCGCGTTTTACCTTTCCCGCTATTTAGCTGTTTAGTTGACACCTTGTTAATGGAATGCCTTAAGAATTTAAAAACAAACGTTTAAAACACACAGTCGTTATTCATTGCATCATATCTCGCGCGGGGGACCCTTCCGAAGGGGTCTTTGCCGCCATACCGGTGGCGGGGGTATCTCCCCCCGTGGAGACCCCACAGCCAAGCCTGGTTAAAGGCGCAGGAGTCACCTGCTATCACAGGTTGACGGCGTTACTCAAGATCTAACCAGGTTCATGAGACATCCTGTCCGGCAGCGGTTCGAGGGTTCGAAAAAGCATTGCACTGCGAGCTCCGAAATTCCCTCCCCCCGCACCACAATTCCATCGCTACCTTTTAAACTGCGGTTTCCCTAGCATCTATAACGGATTTCCATCTCCACGGGGCTATATGTATGCTACACGTGGTTTATCTAATGCATCCAAGCGGGGTCTGTCTCCTAGACCAAAAATTTGGCGAATTAGAACTCGACGCCACGCTAGTAGCCGGCTTTTTCTCAGCAATTCGAGAATTCGCCCGAATGATCTCCAAAGGCAAGGGTGAAGCTCGGATCGTAGAGATGGGGGAATTCTATATTACTTATGCAGCCGGCGATTATATCGTCGTAGCTGCTGTCGTTGATAAAGATGATAATCGTCTCGAAGTCCTAAAAGCACTTGATAAAGTTATAGAAAGGTTTTCTGACAAGTTTCAAGATACTCTCAAATCATGGGATGGGAAACTTGTTTTCTTCTCTTTCACACCGGAACTTAACAAAATGCTCAATAACGGGTTTATTGGGAGAAATGAGGTTCCCCAACCCAAATTAAAACGTGGCCTTCCTAAACTAATGGTCAAACTCGGGCAAATCAGCGAAATGGAGTACAATGTCGCAAAGCTTTGTGATGGTTCGAATACTCCACAAGAAATTGCGACTAACATCGGGGTCTGTCAGGATGACGTGGAAGTTCTCTTGTATCGACTCAATAAACTCGATCTTATTGAGTGATATCAGTTTTTACTCACTGGCTTCAAGTAGCACGCCCATAGCGATAATCCCAATAGCTAATAAGACCATAACCGGTGCCGCTATGATAGCCAAAGTGGGCAATACTGCTTGAAGCACGCGTCCACCATAATATACGAGAAATCCAGATCCCAAGAGGAAATTACTTGTGCGTAGTTGCCCCGTCAGCTGAATTCCGATGTAGAAGAAGAGTGCTGGCAACACAATCACGTATAATGGTAGAATCGCGAAATTCGAAGCGATATACCCGGGGACTAATGCGCCCCCCGTAAGTGAGGGAGGCCAGAACAACCACGGAACTACCACGATAAGTATAGCAATTATTAGTGGTGGAGACGAGATAAGGACAATTTGCCACAACTTCCGTTCGATAATTTGGTAGGCCAGTGCCAAGAACACAGTGAAAATTGCTAACCAGGATGTAACTGTTGCTAGGCGCCACCAAATTTCGAGGTGGGCATAGAAATCCCAGACGAGGTAAAAGATGCGTCCAATCCCTAAAAGTAGGAAAAAGAGACCAAAACCCAGATGAAAGGGGTTTCGCTTTTCACGGTATCGAAACGCAAGAAAGTAGATGAATAGAAGGAAGAAGTATCCAATGATTACAAACCATAAACCGATGATCAGTGTGTCAAACTGAGTAAATTGCATAATGATACCCTCAATCCGCAGGAAATATTCTTAACAAGACTTCCCTTTTCTCTCCATTTAAGCCTGCTTGTTCTCAAATTCGGCTCTAAAGAACTCGGTAAGAGGAAAATGTTTTTACCTTTACAAATGTAAAGCTCTTCGCTATACATCCTTGGGGTGACTTTCTTGATTGATCGTCAAGTAATTAATGGGTCAAAAATAGATAGTAAGCTCGCTGAGGACATGACCAAAGCAGGTCTTGATCGCATACGTTCTTGCATTCAATGTGGAACCTGTACTGGTTCCTGTCCTGCAGGTCGTCGCACAGCGTATCGGACCCGGCAATTAATCCGAAAAGCTCTCCTCGGGCTCCGGGAAGAAGTCTTGTCTGATCCCAATCTTTGGCTTTGCTCTACGTGCGGTACCTGTACAGAACGCTGCCCACGTAAGATTGATGTTACCGAGGCAATTCTATATCTTCGAAATCTCTCCTGCGAAGCAGGATATATGCGCCCTGAACACCAAGGCGTCTCCCACAAACTCATCGAAACTGGTCATGCAGTCCCGATTGATGATGAGAAATGGAGTAAAATGCGTGAAGAGCTCGGGCTTTCACCCCTGCCCCCCACTGTTCATTCATACCCCAAGGCTGTGAAGGAAATTCAGCATATCATCAAAGAGACCGGTTTTGACAAGCTTGTCAATTACAAGGAGAGCAAAAAGGATGACAAAACATAGATACAGTTTCTTTCTCGGATGTGTCATTCCCAATCGTCTTCCCCAAATTGAAGCCGCCACTAGGCTAGTCGCTCCCAAACTCGATATCGAACTTGTTGAAATGAAGGGTGCGTCATGCTGCCCCGCCCCTGGCGTCATTAAATCCTTTGACAAACCCACTTGGCTGGCAATAACAGCCCGCAATCTTGCTCTCGCGGAGGAAAACGGATTAGATATCCTTGTTCTGTGTAACGGCTGTTATGGTACCCTTATTGCAGGTGTGGCTGATCTTAAGGACGAACAGAAGCGAAGGGAAGTCAACAAGATTTTGAAAGGAACCGGACACAAATACAAAGGCACCATCACTGCCAAACATCTTGTCGAAGTCCTCTACAATGATGTAGGAAAGGAGAGAATCGAAGAAACTGTCGAAAATCCCATTGATGCCCGGTTTGCTATCCATATTGGCTGCCATCTTCTGAAGCCCAGCGCCATTCGTCCCTTTGGTGTGGTTGAAGATTTTACTCTCGTAGATGAACTTGTTGAGTTGGTCGGAGGTACTCCTGTTGATTATAAACTCAAGGACATGTGTTGTGGAGCAGGAGGGGGGTTACGGTCAGCAGAATTAGAAGTTTCATTAGATATGGTTCGTGAAAAACTCGAAGCCATGAAACAAGCTAAGGTTGATGCTTTGGTTAATGTCTGCAACTTCTGTCATCTCCAATTTGATCTTGGACAAATGCAAGCCAATAAGCAGTTTGGCACTGATTACCAAATCCCGGTCCTCTATTACACTCAGCTCTTAGGCCTTGCTCAGGGCTTTACACCCAAACAAATGGGCTTAGATCGACACTACATATCTGTTGCACCATTCTTAGATAAAATTGGGATGAGCGTGTGATGTTGACAAGGCAAGAACGAACTCCCATAATTCCAGAGGAGGAATCGACGACGAAGTACCAAATCGTTGTCAATGAAGACTGGTGCAAGGGCTGCGGTTTTTGTTATACCTTTTGTCCACGTGAAGTTCTCGAAAAATCAACTAAATTCAATGCTAAAGGATACTATCCCCCCGAAGCAATCAACCTCGATCGATGTGTGGGCTGCGGACTCTGTGAAGCCATCTGTCCGGATTTTGCCATTCATGTCGAAGAAAAAAGCGCTGAACCCAAAAAGAAGAGGAGTAAACAATAATGCAAACGGCTGTGTTAACGGGGGAAATGTTCACACAGGGGGATATCGCTGCCGCTGAAGGAGCACTAGCTGCTGGCTGCCGATTCTTCGCGGGCTATCCAATTACACCAGCCACTGAAATCGCGGAACGAATGGCTTATCGTCTTCCTCGTATCGGTGGGCGTTACATCCAAATGGAAGATGAAATCGCCTCCTGCACCGCGGTTGTAGGGGCATCCTATGCTGGCATCAAATCAATGACCGCGACCTCTGGGCCCGGAGTTAGTCTGATGAACGAAACCATCGGGTTAGCGGTAATGACTGAGACTCCCATGGTCCTCGTAAACGTGATGCGCGGTGGTCCCTCAACCGGACAACCCACTGAAGCTAGTCAAAGCGACATCATGCAAGCCAAATGGGGCAGTCATGGCGATTATGAAATCATTGCTCTCATCCCCTCATCCGTCCAAGAAATGTTTAATCTCACCATTAAAGCCTTCAATCTGTCAGAGCAATTTCGCGTTCCCACCTTCGTCTTAGCCGATGAAATTATCGGTCACATGCGTGAACGTTTGGTTATTCCATCGGAAGAAGAAATTGAAATCGTCGATCGCAAGAAACCTCGCGTTTCTCCTGAGGAGTATTTGCCTTTCAGGGCTGACGAGGACCTTGTTCCGCCCATGGCTACCTTCGGCGAAGGATACCATTTCTACGCCACAGGGCTCACGCATGACGAACGGGGGTATCCGGTCATGGATGATGAAGCCCAATTAGCTTTAGTCCCACGTTTATGCGATAAGATTCGCAAGAATGTTGATAAAATCACCCTCGCCGAAAATATCGAGACCGAAGATGCTGAGACCCTTCTTGTAGCCTATGGTGGTGAAGCCCGAACCGCTATGCGTGCTGTGAAAGACGCCCGAGCTAATGGTATGAAACTCGGTCTCTTTCGCCCAATCACCGTCTGGCCCTTTCCTAAGGAACAATTGAAAGACGCCGCCACTAATGCCCAGCATGTGGTCGTGGCAGAACTCAATTATGGGCAACTAGTAGGTGAAGTGGAACGGGTAATTCGAAACGAAGTGCCTGTTCATCTCATTCCACGAGTCTGTGGCACCCCCCATACCCCTGATGAACTCATGAAAGAAATCCGGAGGTGCATCAATTGAGCACCACTCCACGCGCCACAACAGGAGAACATCCCCTCCTCAACTATATTCGACGTGATCGTTTACCTCACATTTTCTGTAGTGCTTGTGGCATCGGCACCGTCCTTCAAGCCTTTGCTAATGCACTACGAAGTTTAAACTTCGATATGGACCGCCTCGTGGTGGTCAGCGGTATTGGTTGCACCGGCCGTGCGAGTGGCTATTTTGCTGCAGATAGCTACCATACGACACACGGTAGAGCCCTTGCCTTTGCTAGTGGGGTAAAGGTGGCTAATCCCAATCTTACCCCCGTCGTTATCAGTGGTGATGGCGATCTGTTTGCTATTGGCGGGAACCACTTTATTCATGCAGCACGGCGTAATGTCGATATGCTGGTGCTTTGTATCAATAACTTCAACTACGGAATGACTGGGGGGCAAATGGGTCCCACGACCCCAGACGCTGCTATCACTGTTACGTCTCCTGATGGTAATATTGAACACCCATTCAATTTAGTCAGTGTGGCTGCCGCCTCTGGTGCCGTTTTCGTGGCTCGATGGACCGCTCTCCATGCTCGACGCTTAACCAAATCCATCGAAAAAGCCCTTCAGAAGAAAGGCTTCAAATTCATCGAAGTCATCTCCCCCTGTCCTACACTCTATGACCGTTACAACCGCCACGGCTCCGGTCTTGATGTAATGAAGAAATACCGAGAAATTTCAGTCATCCGCAACTTCACAGATCCCATGCAAGCTGAAATTGATTATCGAACACGCATTGTTTGCGGTGAATTTGTCGACATTGAAAAACCTGAATTCGCTGACTTACTCACCAAACAATCAGAGGAACTCCAGAAGAGGGGACAATGAAAAAATGACACGAACAGAAATACGACTCGGTGGACTCGGCGGGCAGGGCATCATCAAATCTGCAGTAATTATCGGTGAAGCCGCTACCATTCATGATGGCAAGCAAGCAGTACAGACTGCTTCCTATGGTCCTGAATCCCGTGGTAGTGCCTGCAAAGCCGAAGTCATTATTTCTGACCAACCTGTTGACTACCCTCTGGTGTTAACGCCTCAAATCATGGTAGCACTCTCCAACGACGCCTTCCACAAATACAAAGAGGATCTCAGAGAAGGAGGCATCGTCATTATTGATTCTGACTTGGTAAAAGCGGGAAAAATTAAGGCAGGCGTACAGGTGTATCACGTACCTGCTGCTGCCGCCGCGCACCAAGTCCTCAAAAATCCCTTAGTCACCAATGTCGTGATGCTTGGTGCCTTCACTGCCATCACTAAGGCGGTCACCCCCGGCGCAATGCGTAAAGCCATTGCCAATGCCTTTCCGAAATATAAGGAACTCAACCTCCGTGCCTTCGACGAGGGTATGCAACTCGGACAAGAAGCCATGGAACAATCAACGCGAAAGAAGTGAGAAATCCTATGTCAACCGAACCACCTAAAATTGGTGTCTTCATCTGCCACTGCGGCTCCAACATTGCGGGAGTCATTGACATCCCCAAACTCGTGGAATACGCCGCCACCCTCCCCCACGTTGTTGTGGCTGAAGACTACCGTTATATGTGCTCTGATCCCGGACAAGACTTGATCAAGGAACGCGCACGTGAAAAGGGGTTAAACCGTGTCGTTGTTGCCGCCTGCAGCCCCACTCTACACGAACCCACCTTCCGACGTGTGCTCGAAAACATAGGATTAAACCCTTTCTTCTTTGACATGTCCAATATCCGCGAACACTGCTCCTGGGTCCACACCCACGAAGAGGAAGCCGCTCTCGAAAAAGCCAAAGACCTAGTAAGAATGGCTGTAGCCCGCGCCACAGAACTCGAAGCCCTTGAACAGAAACAAGTCGACGTCCAAGCCAACGTCTTAGTTGTCGGCGCTGGCATCGCAGGAATCCAAGCGGCCCTCGATATCGCGGACGCCGGTTACAAAGTCTATTTGGTCGAAAAAGAACCGAGCATCGGCGGACACATGGCCCAGCTTGACAAAACCTTCCCAACTTTGGATTGTTCCAGCTGTATCCTTACTCCCAAGATGAGTCTTGTCGGGCAACATTCCAACATCGAGTTGCTCACCTACAGTGAGGTTCGAGAAGTTGATGGCTATGTCGGGAACTTCAAAGTAAAAGTAGAAAGGAAGCCCCGCTATGTCATCGAAGACAAATGCACTGCATGCGGTGACTGCCTGGAAGTCTGCCCGGTTAATGTTCCCGATGAATTCAATGCCGGTCTCGGCTGGCGGAAAGCCATTTACATTCCCTTTGCACAAGCGGTTCCCAATGCCTATGTACTCGATACAGAACACTGCCTAGGAATGACGCCTATTGCGTGTGGCAAATGTAAAGATGCCTGTGAAGCCGAAGCAATTGATTATGAAATGAAACCTGAAATCCTTGAGCTCGATGTCGGTGCTATTATTGTAGCCACGGGATTCGAGCTCTTCGATGCCATGCGGCAACTAGAATACGGATATGGGAAATACCCCGACGTCATGACCAATCTTGAAATGGAACGTATGCTCAGCGCCGCCGGACCTACGGAAGGGAAGATTCTGCGCCCCTCCACCATGAAGAAGCCAAAACAAATCGCCTACATCCAATGTGTCGGATCCCGGAACGAACGCTACAATGCGTACTGCTCCCGCGTCTGTTGTATGGCGGCTCTTAAACAAGCCCGACAAATCCGAGAAAAATATCCCGATATCGAAGTTACGATTTTCTATATCGATATGCGCGCCTTTGGCAAAGGCTATGAAGAATTCTATGAAATCACCTCCCGTGAACATGGCGTAACCTTCGTTCGTGGACGAGTCTCGGAAATCCGTAGGTCTTTTGAAACCGATAGACTGGTCGTTCGAGCTGAAGACACCTTTCTCTCCCAACCTGTGGAAGCTGAAGTCGACATCGTCGTCCTCTCCTGTGGAATTGAAGCTCCTAAAGATCTCCCCCACCTTGCCCGCGTCCTCGGGCTCCAACGCAGTGCCGACGGCTTTCTCCTAGAAGCGCATCCCAAGCTTCGACCCGTAGAAACCAACACCGATGGCATCTTCATCGCTGGAGCTGCACAAGGTCCCAAGGACATTCCCGACTCCGTGGCCCAAGCAAAGGGTGCGGCTGCAAGTGCTTTGGCTATGGTTGTCGCAGGTCAAGTCAAAGTCCAACCCTACGCTGCTGTGGTCAACGAAGACCTCTGTGCAGGGTGTGGTATCTGTGAAGCTTCATGCCCCTATGGTGCTGTCAAAGTGGTCGACAATCGTGCCCAGGTCACCGAAGCCCAATGCAAAGGCTGTGGCACCTGCGCCGCCGCCTGCCCCAATCAAGCCATTGCACCCCAACACTTCACTATGGAACAAATCATTGCCCAACTTGACGCCCTCTTCCAGGAAGCGAAATAACCATGTCCAACAAAAACTGGGAACCGAAAATCGTCTGCTTCGCCTGCCGCTGGTGCAGCTATGCAGGCGCTGACATGGCAGGCACCTCCCGTATCCAATACCCCCCCAATGCCCGTGTCATCCGTGTCAACTGCAGTGGACGGGTAGATCCCCAATTCATCCTACGCGCCTTGAAGCTCAGAGCTGATGGTGTGCTCATTGCTGGATGCCACTTCGGGGACTGTCACTATCTTTCGGGCAACTATCAAACTTCTCGACGCATCGCGCTCCTCAAAGCATACCTTCAAGAAATTGGTCTCGAACCCGAACGCCTTCGGTTAGAATGGATTTCCGCCGCTGAAGGGAATAAGTTCGCCGAGACCATGAAGTCATTCGTAAATGAGATTAAGCTTTTAGGACCCAATCCGCTAGCCAACGGAGGACCCTAATAACATGACCAAACCAAGCCTCGCAGTGGAAACCCTCAGCATCTGTTCTGGCTGTGAAATCGCCATCCTCGACTTGCACCTCGCGCTCGCCGATGTCCTCGACGCCATTGACCTCAAATACATTCAAGTCCTCATGGACCATCGTGAACCCCCCAAAGAAGGCGTCACCGTCGGCTTTGTCTCCGGTGGGGTCCGCAACGAAGAACACCTCCACCGACTCAAAATGCTCCGCGAACGCAGTCAAATCCTAGTGGCCTTTGGCGCCTGCAGCGCCTTTGGTGGTGTTCCAGGACTCGCCAATCTCCACACCAAAGACGAAATCCTGGAAGAGGTCTACATCAACACCAAATCCACCGTCAACCCCAAGAAAATCATCCCCCACAAAATCGTTCCCCCTCTGCTCGATGAACTCCACCCGGTCGACGATTTCGTTAAAGTCGACTATGTTCTTCCCGGCTGTCCTCCACCACCCAAACTGATTGCTGAACTAGTAACGAGCCTGCTTGAAGGCAAAGAATTCAAACTTGAACCCAAAACTGTCTGCGACCAATGCCCCCTCATCAAAGAAGAAAAAGCCGTCACCGAATTCAAACGCTGGGGCACCGACAAAGTCGATCCTGAGCGCTGTCTCCTGGAACAAGGCTACCAATGCCTCGGACCCAGCACCCAAGCCGGCTGCGAAGCCCGCTGCCCCACCGCCCTCGCACCCTGCCGTGGCTGCTTCGGACCCACCTCAAATGTCGAAGACCAAGCCGCCAAAATGATTGGCGCCATCGGCAGCATCGTTATTCAGGAACCCACCAAAGCCCCGGCTCCTGACCAAATCGTCAAAGAAATCCCCGACCTCGTTGGCACATACCTGCGCTTCACCTTCGCCCATTCCACCTTTAAGAAAGCCGTCCACACCAACGTGGTCAAAACCACACCCACGGAGGCTACAACATGAGCTCCAAAAAGAAAACCCTCACCATCGCACCCGTCTCCCGTGTCGAAGGACACGGCGCCATCACCATCAATTTAGATGACAAAGGCAACGTCGCCAACGCCCACTTCTCCGTCATGGACGTACGCGGCTACGAAAAATTCATGCAAAACCGCCCAGTCGAAGAAGCCAACCGTATTGCAACCCGCATGTGCGGCATCTGCCCGGTCAGCCACCACCTCGCCTCCTCCAAAGCCGCCGACGCCCTCTATGGTGTGGATCCACCACATACAGCCAAACTCCTCCGCGAATTAATGCACTGTGGCCAGATGCTGCATAGTCATGTTCTTCATTGGTGGTTTTTAGCTGCACCTGATTTAATGATTCCGAATGGCACGCCAGAGACGCGGCATGTTGTGACTTTGCTGAAGCAACATCCAGATCTAGTTAAGAAGGTGATTCGTGCTCGTCAGGTTGGTCAAAATATTATTCAGGTAACTGGTGGTCGGGCGATTCATCCGGTCACTTCGCAGGCTGGGGGAATCTCTAAACCTCTCTCGGAAGAAGAGCGGACTGATTTGCTTAAGCAAGTTGATGAAGCACATGAGATAGCGAATGAGTTTATTCCAATAGTTCGACCGATTATGGGCCAGGTGGAATTACTAGATGAACTGCCAACCGGATATCTTGGACTTGTTAAACCTAATGGTAACTTGGAAATCTATGATGGACCATTACGACTAGTTGATAGTGATGGAAAACGCCTTGAGCAGTTCCCAGTAAAGGATTATCTCAAATATATTGGGGAACATGTAGAAGATTATTCATATCTAAAATTTCCATTTTATTTGAAAAAAGGTTGGCCAAAAGGCATCTATCGTGTTGGTCCACTCGCCCGAATTAATGTTGCTGATTCAATTCACACGCCTGAAGCGCGTGAGGAACTTGAACTTCTTCGCGCACAATTTGGTAGAACCCCCGATCATACCTTCCTCTATCACTGGGCACGGATGATTGAAATACTATATTCAATTGAACGCGCTAAAGAGATTCTCAATGACTCCGAAATCACCAATGATAATATTATGACCACTTTCCAAATCAAAGGTGGACGGGGTGTTGGAGTCCTTGAAGCACCGCGAGGAACCCTTATACATGACTACGAGGCTAATTCAAATGGTATTCTTACGACTGTCAATCTTATCGTATCAACGGTTGGGAATAATCCTGCAATGGATCTCGGCGTAAAAACAATGGCTCAACGTCATATTAAAAATGGAGTTATCAACCAAAGCATAAAGAATAGCATTGAGATGGTCCTTCGTGCGATGGA
>JBHLPI010000048.1:0-15273 GCA_048939595.1 Promethearchaeota archaeon
AACGTGTCAATCCACTTTGAACAACAAGATATTGTCGTTCCTGGGCAGCTCCTCGCTGAAGGCGATTTTCGCAACGGAGACGGAGCCTACAAGGAACATGAGAAAGTCTTTGCCTCAGTTATTGGTGTGGCGAAGATGAAAGGCAAAACGGTGTATGTTGTTCCCTTGAAAGGGCAATATATTCCCAAAGTTCGTGATATCATAATTGGAACGATAGTAGAAGTCACCCTAAATGGCTGGCTCATCGACTTTCATAGTCCCTATCCGGCTATGCTTCCTGTGATACACGCACTATCCCGGCGTGATGCTGTTCACGCAAAAGACAATCTCCGACAATACTACGATATTGGAGAAACCGTCGTCGCCGAAATCATTGCTGCAGATCGCACACGAGATCCCCTCATAACCACCCTTGGAAGGGGTCTAGGAAAAGTTCGTGGAGGGATTCTGATAAATATTGTCCCCACTCGAGTTCCACGGCTCATAGGAAGAAAGGGATCCATGATTAATATGTTAAAATCAGATCTCCAAGTCGATATCGTCGTGGGCCAAAACGGAATTGTCTGGCTTAAAGGAAACCCAAACCGAATGACAATCGCCATTGAGGCGATTCATCAAATCGAACGCGAAGCTCATACCAGTGGGCTAACTGATCGCATTCGTGATTTCATTACTGAAAAGCTTGCTGAATTAAACGGTGAGAAAAATGAGTGATAAGAAAACTGAAGCAGAACAACCATTAATCGATGCTAAGGGGCTACGGACTGATGGCCGCAAGCTCAACGAGCTCCGACCAATCCGATTAGAAGTGAGCTATCTTAGCCGCGCAGATGGATCTGCTTACATTGAACATGGTCTGAACAAAATCGTCGCGGCAGTATACGGACCCCGCGAGCTGCATCCACGACACCTTGCCCAATCCGATCGCGCTCTTCTTAGAGTGACTTATCGGATGGCAACTTTTTCGGTTTCTGATCGAAAACGTCCGGCTCCCAGTCGTCGAGAACATGAGATCTCTATGGTTCTCCGCCAAGCCCTCGAACCCATGTTATTTCTGAGGATGTATCCTCGCGCTGTGATTGATGTCTTCATCATGGTCTTGGAAGCGGACGGAGGTTCACGTTGCGCAAGTGTCACTGCCGCCTCATTAGCCTTGGCTGATGCTGGAATCCCTATGCGAGGACTTATCGCGGGTTGTGCTGCAGGGAAAATTGATGGCAAGGTGGTCGTAGATCTGAACGACATCGAGGACAAGATTGGAGACGCTGATGTGCCTTTGGCAATGGCGCCTGATCGAGGTGAGGTTACCCTCCTTCAAATGGATGGTAAACTGACACCCAAGGAATTTACCGAAGCGCTTCGGATGGCTGAAGAGGGAATTTCGCAAATCCAAGAAATGCAACGAGCAGTCCTTTTAGATAAATATGCGAAAATTCGAGAAACAATTGGGGATGAAGACGAAGCACATCCTAAAGAAGAGGATCTCGAGGAAGCACCGAAGGCTCCTAAAAAGCGTACAAAGCGGACAAAAACTGAAAAAACAGAGACGAAACCTAAGACCACAAAAAAGAGTAAACGCTCCAAATCAAAGGATGAAGACTCAGAAGCAGAGGAGTGAGAAAAATGGATATTGTAACCGATATTGAACGTGAACAGATTGTTAATCTTCTACGAGAAGGAAAACGTATTGATGGCCGAGGGTTTGACGATGTTCGCGCTATCAAAATAACACAAACTGTTATTTCAAAAGCGGAGGGTTCCGCTGAAGCTAGGTTGGGAGAGAGCCGTGTACTGGCTGGTGTAAAGATACAGGTTGGGAAGCCATTTCCTGACACTCCCGATGAAGGTGTAGTTATTACGTCATCAGAGCTGTATCCAATCGCATCCCCCACCTTTGAATTAGGACCTCCGGGTGAACAGGCAATTGAATTAGCTCGGGTTGTTGATCGCGGTATTCGCCATTCCAATGCTATCAATCGTCAAGATTTATGCATTCAAACAGGCGAGGTAGTCTACATGGTATTGGTTGATTTGTACGTCCTTGCAGATCATGGAAATCTCATTGATGTATCTACCCTTGCTGCAGTTGGGGCTTTACTGGATACCAAACTACCTAAGGTAAAAATGTCCGAAGGAGGCGAACCTGAACTTTTAGCAGAAACCATTGCCCTCAAAATGGGACCACCCCCACTAACCATTACTTTTGCTAAAATTGGAGACAGCATCATCGCTGATCCATCTCATGAAGAAGAACGAGTCTTAGATGGACGGCTATCAATTTCTATTGATGGGGATGAGGCAATCTCCTCAATGCAAAAATGGGGAACCGTTCCTTTCACTCTTCAGGAAACCACTGACTGCGTAGAACGATCGAGCAAAATCGTTAAAAAGATGCGTAAACAGCTTCCCAAAAGGTGAGTATTCAAATGGGACGTACGAAGAAAGCTGGAACAGCAGGCCGATTCGGTGCTCGTTACGGAGTAACCCTCCGGCAGCGAGTAGCAAAAATCGAATCAAACATGAAAATCAAACATAAATGCCCCAGCTGTCAAACCAAAGCCGTCCACCGAGTCTCCACCGGAATTTGGCGCTGCCGAAAATGTGGACACACCTTCACAGGTGGAGCATACATTCCAGCTACAGATGCACAGAAGGTTCTTCGCTCCTTCCGTGAACGCTCGGTCAGCCGGCGGTCAACGTGATTGCCATCGGCACTACTCGAAAACCGACTCAACGTGTCCGGAGTTTTATCAAGGAACTCAGCCGCGTTATTCCAGATTCCGTACACCTCACCCGTGGAAAGCAGGGATTTGCGGAATTCTGTGACTCCGCACTCGAACTCGGAGCCTCACGGCTCCTTCTCGTGGGCGCATTTCACGGAAACCCAGGGCGAATTGGGTTCTTAGACTATTCCAAGAATGGATGGGAATTTTATCCTCCCACCATTCTTATCACCTCTACTCAACTTCTAAGAGAAAGAAGTCACAACTCACCACGAAAAATCAGAGACCTAGTTGTCCTCCCCGATTTACCCAATGACCAAACTAAAGCCCAAATTCTTGCCCAAGCACTTAATGTGCCCTGTATTGAAAGAGCTGTCCTTTCAGACTTAGAGTCTGAGGTAGCAGTTTTACGGGTTGCACTGACACAGTATAGGGCCATGGATTTTGTTTCACCTGATGAATCTCAGCCCCTCGGCCCCGCAATGAGAGTGAAACACTTTCTAGCACGACCAATGGGAGAATCAAAACAATGGTAAATCCCCCACGGTATAGCCTCACAATTCGAATTCATCCGAAAACTCCCCAAAATCGTAAGGTAATCTGGTCCGCACTTGAACCAGAATTTACGTCGATAGATTCAAAAAGAGTCAAGTTTCACAATAAATCCAACAAGAATGAAATTGTGTTTCACCTCACCGCTCAAGATGTAACAGCGCTCCGTGCCGCAGCAACCACGCTGATGCGCCTCTATCTGGTGGCTGATGGTGTACACCAATTTACGGTGAAGAAAAATGGGTGAAGAGCTTCCACCGCGTGTTCGTCAGCAGCTCGTACGAGTCCAACAAACACGTGATAGCCTACAATACGTTACTGCCCTCCTACTTCAGGTAAAACAGCAACTAGCCGAAACCAAGAATGCCCAAGAGCAGATCAAGGGTTTGACTGCCAAAAGCGTCATCTACCAAGCTTCTGGGCCTATGCTCTTTAAGACTACCAAGACAAAGGCGAATACCAACCTCAAGGAACTAATTGAATCTTTGGAGCTTCGAGTGAAATCTCTTGAAAAACAAGAAGCCCAATTACGCAAACAATATGATACCCTCCAAGAAACCCTCCGCGGAATGCTTGGGCAACCAGGCACCGCTCCTGCTGGCTAATCGCCCTTGTTGATCATTTATCCTCAAAATAATCACTAAGACAGCGGGACCATCCTTGAAACAACTGGATCCTTCTCAATTCCTGCAAACCCTATTAGAAAAGATACAAGATTCCGTTGCTCTCGTTGTTCATCAAAGTGCTGATCCCGACGCCATAGGAAGTGCCGCTGCGTTGGCTCAACTGCTGCAAACGGAAGCCAACATTCGCACTCAGATTTTTGCTGAAACCCTGAATCGTTCAGCCAATAATGTAGCTACTTTCTTCAACATTAACATAGCCACACCAGAAGACTTGAACCAACATTCGACGGTTGTTTTAATTGATTTGAATAATTTAGAGCAACTGGGTGAGCTCGCACCACATCTTTCTAGAAAAACTGCAACCGTCTTTTGCATCGACCATCATGCCCCTCATAAAGATCTCCCCACGCTTACCGAATACACACTATTTGATGATCAAATTCGGTCAACGGCAGAGCTTGTTCTTGATCTATGGAATGAGAGTTCTCATACTATGCCTCCAGATGTGGCGACACAGCTAGCCTGTGGGCTTGTGTATGACTCACGACACTTTCACATCGCTATAAAAAGTACTTTTGAGCATTTTCTTGTCTTATTGCAGCACGGAGCAGATTACAGTCAAGTTCTTCAGCTCCTGTCAACACCCCTTGATAAATCTGAACGTATGGCCCGATTGAAAGCCGCTCAACGCGTTGTGGTTTATGATGAATTTGATTTACTCATTGCGGCGACGACCATTCGTTCATACGAAGCCAGTGCATGTCGAGCGCTGATTGCTCTGGGGGCTGACATCGCAATTGCCTGTGCGGTGAAAAAAGATGAAGTCCGCATCAGTGCTCGCTCAACGGTTTCTGTAAACCAGGAACGGGGGCTTCACCTTGCTCGAGATGTAATGGAACCTTTAGGTGAAATGATTGGCGGTGCGGGTGGTGGGCATCCTTCAGCTGCGGGAGCTAATGGGGTTGCAACGAGTGATCACGCGCTGGGTCTGGCGCTCCAATTACTCCGGAAGACTCTAAAGACTCACCGTGCTCAATCTCAGTCGGTTTCGAATCAAGATGCTGATGGGTGACGCAATGTGAGTATCGAAATTAATCAGCTTTCCTTCACCTATTCTGGTTCAGAGACCAAAGTGCTCAAGGATATCTCACTTAGGATTCCTCAAGGGGCTTTCGTCGGACTCGTTGGACCCAGTGGGTGCGGAAAAACTACGCTTGCCCGTTGTTTGAACGGATTGATTCCCCATTTTCATCCCGGTAAGCTTGAAGGCTCTGTGAAAGTCCAGGGCTTGGATTCCCAAGAACATCATGCTCATGAGCTTGCACAAAAAGTGGGGCTTGTATTTCAAAACCCCGAAAATCAATTAGTTGCACCCACGGTTGAACGGGAGTTAGCCTTCGGACCTGAGAATCTAGGCGTTCCTCGCGATGAAATCCGTCAACGTGTGGAAACTCTTCTTCAACAGCATCACCTGACAGCACTTCGGGATAAAGCCCCATATGAGCTATCAGGTGGTGAACAACAACGTGTGGCAATTGCATCCATACTGGCTCTGAAACCTGATATCTTGGTGTTAGATGAACCCACTGCAAATCTTGATCCCTTATCTGCCTTTGAGATTTTACAACTGATTGCACAGCTCAACCAACAGATGCACCTTACGGTTCTGTTAATCGAACACCGTTTGGAGCTGGTATTGCCCTACTTACACGAACTTGTTGTCTTAGATAAAGGACAGTTAGTGGCTAAAGGATCCCCGGAAGAAGTCTTCAATAATTCACTTGTTTCTGAAGTCGGTGTCGCTGTACCTGGAATGATTCAGTTACTAAAGCAAATCAAGCACTCACGGCTTCGAGCTATTACACCACTTTCTGTAGAGGAGGCCGTTCGAGTTGTTGCTGAGGAGGTCCGCCGGTGATTCTCTTTGATCATGTTGGATTTGAGTATGAATCCAATTCTCCTGTTCTGAGGAATATCAACCTCGAGCTAGCACCAGGTCAAGTGATTGGACTCATGGGAGAAAATGGAGCAGGGAAAACCACTCTAGTAAAGCAAATCAATGGTCTCTTAAAACCCACCTCAGGAGCCGTTTATGTAGACGGAATTGACACTCGTGAAGTATCCACAGCACAACTAGCCAAGAAAGTCGGTTTTGTATTTCAAAACGCAGACCATCAACTCTTCGCAGATACATTACAAGCTGAGGTAGCTTTTGCTCTTCACAACCTCGCGTTTTCAAAAGAGGAGATAGCCAATCGGGTAGCCCACTATTTAGACCTCTTTGATCTTGCTAAATACAAAGAACAATCTCCCTTTCTCCTCAGTGGTGGAGAGCGAAAACGACTGGCCTTAGCCTCGGTATTATGCGTGAATCCTACTATTCTGATTCTAGACGAACCAACCCAGGCACAGGATGCCCTGCAAAAGGAGAAGCTTCTGGCTTTCATCGATTCGTTCCGTGACGCCTCACATATCCTCGTATTGGTCACCCATGATGTAGAATTTGCCGTAAAAGCGGTTGATCGTCTCCTAATCCTTTCGCAAGGACGGCTAATTGCTGATGGGTCTCCCCAGCAGATTCTAAGTAATCCGCAGATATTAGATCGATCGCGCCTGTTGCCTCCCCAGCTTACTCAATTTGCGCATCAACTGGCCAAACAGTATCCACAGTTTCCAACGGATGTAGCAACGATACCGGAAGCAGCCGCAGCTGTGAATGCACTACTCAGGAGTCGGAGGTGAGACTAGCATGGCCGCGATTTTTGAAGCGTTCCGATTCAAACAGAAAGACACCTTCATGCATAGGTTGGATCCACGAACCACGTTCTTCATGGCAATCAGCTTCTCAATCATTGGCATGCTTTATCTTCAAATCGTTCCGCTTCTCCTCATCTGGGTGGTCATGCTGCCTTTCATTCTTTTAGCCCGGTCAACTCGCCAATGGTTCAAAAGCCTCCAAGGGCTGGCCTATCTTGCTGGGTTTATTCTCATCATTAATTCCTTCTTTCTTTCCTTCTCCTTTGCCATCTCAACGGTCCTCCGGTTAGTGGTGCTCATGACCGCGTTTTCGCTCTTCTTTCTCACCGTTCATCCCGACGATTTCGCTCTTGCCTTAATCAAAATGCGAATCCCCTATGAGTTTGCCTTTGCCTTTTCCATGGCCGTCCGGTATGTTCCCACCATTGCGACTGAAACTGAAACCATTCGTGATGCTCAAATGTCTCGTGGACTTGAATTAGAAAGAGGAAACATCTTACAAAAGGTCCGTAACTACATCCCCATTCTCATCCCTATTATCGTTAGCTCAATTCGTCGTGCTTTACAAGTTGCTGAAAGCCTTGAGTCTCGCGCTTTTGGATCAACCGCTCAACGCACTAGCCTCTATGAACTCAAACTACGAAAACGGGATTATGGAATGATGCTTCTAACAGCCGCCGCTCTTGTCTTCGCCCTCTACATCGCCTTGGTTGTTCGGACACAATTTCCCTTCCTACTTCCAGATTGGTTTTTCTGGGCTTTCCCCTTTTAAGATAATATTGTTAAAATCAGGTGTAATCATCAGATGGCTCCCCTAACTCTACACGATGTGGTCATCGACGACACAACGCATCAGGTCGGTATTTTTGGCTGCACTCGAACCACACCTCTTCTGCCAACAGAAATCAATACCATCACTCAACAAGTGGTAGGCAATCAGGACATCACTCTCGTATTAGCAGATGCTGATTTCATTGCAGGCGCTGACCATCTACTCTTCGCAACAATTCACGGGCTCACAGCCTTTAGTCGAAAGACCAACCGGGCCACAACCAAACAAATGGAGATTTTACGATTCGCAGCAGCACAACGCCAAATTTCTCAAGCCCTGAAGCTATTGGGCGTCTCGAAATCTACTCGACGATTGGCTGGAGTATTAGTCGACTCGGCTATCGCTTCGCTTAAGGCTGCATATCAAACCCTGTTAAAGGTCACAAAGGCTGTAGATAATTTAGAGATATTAGACCTAAAGACTTCAGAAAAGGCTAAGGCAATTCAGGAAATCTTTCAAATCGCTAACGACGAACTCGATGCCATCTGCCCGACCTCAAAACCCGCAAAGAGATATCAGGCACTTCAAAAACTCGTCTTTGATCGCTGTGCTCTTCAATCGATTTCACGCTAGGGTCGACGTAAGGTCACAATCTCTTCTTCACGTAACAGTGCTAGTCCAGTAACGGGTCCCAACACCTCAACCATAACCACCCACTCATACTCTTCTAAATCGACCTTTCCAGGAAATTGCCTCGCGATTTCATGAAGAAGGGTGTCACGATCTAATTCTGTATCACGACGGTTGAGGTTAATGCGGAATGATGTAGTCGGTGTCATCTTCTTTGCTAGTTCCTTGCTCCCCTCTCGGATGGTTTCAAGAGTACTTTCAACCACGAGATCAATAGGATGGATTTTCAGCAAATCCCGCACGATCCATGGCATTTTCTTAACCAGTTGACCGAGTCGGGTTACAAAGGGGTGAGCATCACCTTCAAGTTTCGCAGCTACCAAACACGTAATCCCGGTAAGCTTACACCATTCGAGTGTTCCTAATTCTGGTTCATCATCGATAATACGGCGGAGTTCCTGACAGCTTTCGGCCTCTTGAAATCGGCGGCAGGATAACAGTAAATTAAATTGGTCAGTGACTGATAGCATATAGCTCACAGGGTTAGACTTTCCTTTTTTAAGTCTTCAGGAACCACTTACTGCACGAAAGATGCTACTCCGAGAGAGCGTTATTTAGCCAGCTTTTGATGGCAGACTGAGGGATGGCGCCTTCACGTAGAATTGATGGAGGATCAGTCATGAAAGTCACGATGGTCGAATCTGCCGAGTGATAAGTGGCTCCCGCATCTAAAATGAAATCCACTTGGTCACCCAATTGCTTCACAACCATGTCAGCTGAACGAGGACTGGGCGTGTTCGATTTGTTGGCGCTGGTCCCTATTATGGGAAAACCTGTGGCTCGAATCACTTCTATTGTGACAGAGTGGTCAGGAATCCGGATCGCAAGTGAATTAGTTGGACCAGTAATGCCTGAAGGAAATGTCTGGCGTGTGGGCGCGATTACGGTGACTGCACCGGGCCAAAAGTAGGTTACAAAATCTTTAGCTAGGGAGGTTAAACGGACGAGCTTTTGAACTTGAGAAATGCTTGCCGCCAAGAGTGGCATACCATGCTTTTCAGACCGTTCTTTGATTGATAAAACCCGTTGAATCACGTGAGTGTCTGTGGGATCGCCGACTAAACCATACGCAGTATCTGTGGGAAGGACGACTACATATCCTTCACAAATAAGGGATGCAACTTCTTGGATTATCTCGAAATCCAGGTTTTGTGGGTCAATCGTTTGGCGCCTAGTCATTTTTCAGTTGCCACCACTAATGTAGAAGGGATACTAGCCTAAAACCTGTTCGAGGTACTATTCTTGCAAGCTGTAATACTTGCCAGTGGACGAGGATCGCGGTTCCGCCCCCTGACTGATGCAGTTCCCAAGCCCCTCCTTCAGTTGCTCAACCAGCCCCTCTTAGAATATCTCATCGTTGCTCTTGCCCAGGCTGGGTGTACTCAACTCTTCGTCACCCTCGGATATGCTGGTGATCAAATTAGACGCTTTTTGACCACACTTCAAGTTTCTGCGCAGATTTTACCTGTGCAAGCCCCTGAATGGAAAAAAGGGCCCCTTACTTCATTTCAAGCAACTTTGTCCCATTTAGCCCCGGATGCGCCCCTCCTCTTGGTTCCAGGTGATCTTTACATCTCTTCTCAGAATCTCCAACCATTGATGGCTCACGATTTAGGGTTAGCCATACTCTTTGATTCAACGCAGCACCACCCTGGCACCTTAATCCAGCTGGATTCTTGCCAGAACGTGTCTGATATCATCCAGTCCAAGACCGCTCTCCCCGATTTTGTCTCTGCTGTTCCGGCACTTCGCGTCACGCCTGAGTTTCTAGCCAGTATAACTCACTCAACTCCTAACGCACAAGTAACTGTTTTTTCGTTATTACATCAATGGCTTCAAGCGGGGCACCCATTGCAAGGTGTTCCTCTTGTTAATCAAAACTGGTGTGATATCGATTTGCCTCATCATCTACTAGATTTGAATCATTACCTTTTGAGTAAGGCCTGGCCCCCACAGCCCTTGCCTCCGGGCACTTATGTTCCGAGTAACTCGGTGCTTGAGGGCCCCATTGAAAATGATGCCCTGATAGTAGGTGAGGCATCTAAGATTCATGGACCCACTTTGATAGGCCCACAGGTGGAGATTGCAGATCATTGTCTCATTCGTGGAGGTACTACCCTGGGTGCTGCAACCCGCGTTCAAGCGAATTCGGAGCTCTCGGACTGTATTACCTTCTCTCAAGCCTTTGTACCATCCAATGCTGTTGTGAACAGGGCGGTGTTGGATGCCCAAGGATTCATTGTACGTGCTGACTAAAAGGATGCGATAATATTGCCTTCACGGTTTAGACTTCGACGGGTGTTTAGTCCCTTAGTGCGCTTAATCGCCCGTGGCTGCATCAGACTTCGCCTCTCTCCCAATATGGTGAGTGTATTAGCATTTTTCTTTGCCTGCCTTGCCGCCTTGCTTCTCACGCTTTATCACTGGGTACTAGTTTATGGTCTCTTAGTGTTCATTGGCGGAGTATTCGACGGCGTGGATGGTGAAGTGGCTCGCCAAACGAATCAAGTGACAATCGCAGGAGGGTTTCTTGATTCCCTGCTGGATCGAATTGCCGATGTGATAGTGTTGCTACCCTTTCTGTGGGTCCCCAATCCGTTCCCTCAATTGGGACCTAGCTGGTGGTGGGTTAGCGTGGCAATTACTGGTGTGCTTTTGGTCAGTTATGCGCGGAGTCGGGCCCTGTCTGCTGGGGTCACCGATACCGATGTGGGTCTCGCCGCTCGCTCTGAACGCCTATTCATTTTAGTGCTTACGAGTCTGATAGCAGTTCTGTATCCTCCGCTTCTTTATATTGGTCTGATTTTAGTGGCGGTTCTTAGTCATCTTACGGTCATATATCGGGTGGTCTATTATCGAAGTCAACTACAGGAAATGGCTCCTCCGAAACCTTAAACCTGATGAATTATTGGAGCTACGTCTGTCATGTCAGATGTTGTGTCTGTGTCACACAGTTCAGGACCCGCGGCCCTTGCGAGTGCGGTCGCCCGGCATCATGTGATTGTACTGGTTGATGTGCTTCGAGCAAGTAGCACGATTATTACTGCCCTCGCGAATGGGGCTTCAAAGATAATCCCTGTGCCAACCGTTGAAGAAGCCCGAGAAGTAATTTATCATTATCCGAATGGCTTTTTAGCAGGAGAACGTGCTGCACATCCTCCGGCTGGTTTTGATTTTGGGAATTCTCCGCGAAGCTTCATGACTAGCCGCATTCAGGGTCGACCTATAATCTTAACAACGAGTAATTTTACTCGTACACTTGATAAACCTCCTTCCTCCGCTACCATTCTTGTTGGGGCTTTTCTCAACATTGATCACGTCGCCACCACGGCTCGTTCCTTATCAACCCAGCTCAACCAACCGATTTCTGTCATTTCCGCAGGCAGTATGCAAGGCATCTCCATGGAAGATGATTTTACATCCTATCAAATCATCATCCGGATCCAAGACCCCGATGGACCCCCCGGGTACGCGGATATCGGCGATCTAACCCGTGAACTTCTGGTCAGTCGTCATGGAAGCCTATTAGTCCAAGCTGGGTATGAAGATGACATCTATTTTTGTGCACAGCCCAACCGGTATAGTCTCACCCCAATATTCCATGATGGAGGGTTCATTCCTTACTCGCCTGAACTCCATATTTCCGACTAATATTACCCGCTGAAATTCGAAGGTAAAAATTACTGGGTTTTTGTCGGCTTGTTTTCTGAACAGAGATTACGAAATCAGCAAAATTCTCCATTATGATTCCTGCAGTCAAATAGGGTATTTATCGTGTAGGAGCTAATTTCTAACTGCTACTGATTTCCAACGTTCAAAGATCGAAATAGTGGCGAAAATCATTAGCTGATCTTGCATGGGCTAGTGGGAGGTAAGAGCGAAATATGAAGCATTCCCGGACAGCTGCCGGGCTTCATATCACCTGTCTAGCAATTAGTCTAATCCTCATGTTTAATGGGTTTGTGTTGTTGGCTCCCTTAGGCTTCCCTAGCCTTAGTGCTACTTCTAACTTCCTCCACGATTCTCATTGGTTTTCTGATTCCCGACGGGAATTCCTTATTCTTGATGAGGTTGCGCAGTTACCTGGCAATCAAAGTGAAGTTGTTGCCCAATTAGGTTGGCAGCAACAGCGAGAATGGGTTAATTTGAATAGTCGAACCGAATTTAGTGTCACCTTTGAACAGGGGCAGTTATGCCATGAGACGCTGCTTTTCACGGATATTCATCCCGAACCGATCCAACTCGCCGTTGAAGATTATAATCCGACCAATTGCCCGTTCGAGGATTACATTTGGACAGATGAAGAGTCCTACATGAGTTTCTACATTAATGGCTCAGAACCTGTTCGCGTTGATGGATTCTGGATCTATCTTCGTGGGGAATCACAAGGCATTTTCCGATACCGCGTGTATGGTGCTGAACCTGGTACCCAAGCTGCTACTTTTGTCAATACATCTGCTCCCCTCACCGACTGGATTGAGGTTCCCATCTCACCGATGCTCGAACCAGGGGAGGAATACTGGTTCTGGGTTGATGCCAATGAAAGTGCGTTAGTGCTGGATCCCTTGTCTACTTACGCAAATACTTTCTATTTTGGTTTGGGTCGTGCCTTTGGAGCTACCACCGATACTCGCATCAATTGGGTCTATTGTCGGGATGATGTGAATCCCGATGAAGAAGACGAAGGGGATTGTTATGGGCGGTTTAGTTCTTGGTCTTACCGCACTCGTGACCTATTCCTTAATGTGTCGTTTCTCCCTGAATCTACAACTCTTTACCCCACAGATATTGATATGCGTGTCAATGGGAAAACGGTCTCGAATTTAGGACCCCTTTCAGAGGGGTGTTGGGATAGTGAAGTCTATGACCCGCCCCTTGTGTTTGATGGCGATCTCAGTCGGTATCGTGTGTTGGTAGACTGGCCAGATTTTTATCAGTGGTCAATTAATTTTGATGTCCTATGGGAAGGGACTTTTGTTGATTCGACATTAGTAATGTCCACTCCATCCTCCGTCAATTTGGACGCAAATTGGCTCCTCACGATAATCGTGGATTTCCCAACAGGCATTGAAAACCAATCGATTATGTGTACCCTCCCCTCTGATTGGACTCTCAAATTCGTCCATCGAAACACCCTCCTTTACTCGGATTGGCGGTTAGAAGATTCTCTTCTCATCATAAGCAATGCTGAAGATGGGCTCTGGCACCTCTATTGTATGGTTCCTGTCTCACCGCTATCATTCTACTGGTGGATTTTCCTTTTGATAATAGTTGTCCTAGCTCTGACATTCTTGGTTCTTCTCATTTTTTACCGACAGCAAATCTTGCTCCCGCGCCAACGCCGTCACCGCCGAGACCTACAAGCACTTGCGGACTCGTTTTATGATATTCACAAAATTCGACGTATCTTGCTAATTCACAAAGAAACTGGGCTCTGTTTGCTAGACCCCATAGTTGACCGAAAAATGAGAGCTAATCTGGTAAGTGCCCTCATTCAGGCTATTACCGCATTCGGATTAAATCTCACAGAAACCGAAGAATCACCTGACATCCACCATGATAGTTCCTCACTCCAACAAATCACCTATCGTGATTTTCACATTATCGTTCATGATGGTCAGTATATGCGGAACGCGCTGATCTTCAAACAGCCTCCCAGTAGTCAAATCGGGACTCGCCTTGAAGAATTTACAAAACGTTTCGAGGGACAATATCAAGATACCCTTGAAAACTGGGTGGGACGGTTGAACATTTTTGGTGAAGCCATCGACCTTGTTGATGAATACCTGTTTATTTCTCTCCGATTACCGCATACTGTACACGCAGCCCACATTTCTCTCTCTGCAACGGAACGAGATTTATACGGCTTAGCGAAAACCTTGACGAGGGAAGATGGTTCTTTCACAATTTATGCTCTTGTTGAAAAATACCTACAAGAAAAAGGCGTTCAACGTATCGAAGTATTCGAAGCCCTCTTCAAACTCCGTGAAAACGGTGTGTTTGTCCCCATTCAAACAGAAATTCCTTATGAATTTAGCAACAGCAATTCCTCATAATTGTTGACTCGTTGAATTAGCTACCAGTAATTGTGGGAAATCAGTTAGTGACGCATCCAGGTCACTGCACCCAACTCTGTGACAAAAATACACGGTAAATCAAATTCGATGGCGAGTTGATACAAGGCTAGAGCACACACTTTTCCCCCGCCGGTGACATCAACCAGAATGGAATACTCACGAATCAGATCCTGGGAGAGACGGTAGACCAATTCATACATTTTCCCCAAATCATGGAGGAAAATATCTTCTGGCACCTCATGTAAGATCCGATCCGAGGTTAACCCGCTTAGGCGACGCCGGGCTGCTTCTTCGACAAAATAGTGATACTTTTCAGGACGAAAAGAGGTTTCCGCCCGGACACGTTTAGGTACTGCATGTAAAATACCGGGATCATCCCCAATCGCCCCAATGTAGGCCACGGGTGCGTTGACACCTAACACGCGGCGCACACTTTGGATTTCATGGGGGACTAACCGGGCGGCTTTTTCTTTGCCATCGCGGAAGCGCTCAATTAGCCCATTATTTTCGAGATGTTGTAAATTGAAGTACAGCATCGCATCAGAGACTTCATCCACGGATTTGGATACGCGCCGCGCAATCGCTGCACGGAGGACCAAGCCGCTTTGGGGACCATCTAAGAGGTTACGGAGGATAATCTTGCGTGCTTCAACGCCGCCGATGACACGCTTGACTTTACCCTCGGACACAATTGTCACCAATGATGGACAGTTCTCTCTTCCGTGTGAACTCTCTCTACAAACAGGTTGCTTCATACAACCCTGCAAAGTCCGGCATATAAATGCCTCGTCCCTCCGCCCCTTACTCTAGACGGATTTGCGATTTAATTCAACAACTCTATTACTGATAACGTTGATAGAGATGACGCAAAAACGTGCCTCAAGCTTTAAAAGTAAAATTCGAAGTGCTACAACTGGGAATACAAAGACCAGCCTGGGACGTATTCCAGCCTGACTTGCCCTTTTAACAAAAAAACCCTTCGAAGGAGATGAAGCTATTCAATGGCAACAGAAGAAGAAATGGTCACCGCCAAACCCTTGGTGGTTGACAACGGCACCGGCCTCAGCAAAAACGGC